>NZ_JAUOEQ010000029.1:0-58979 GCF_031931965.1 Shewanella sp. SP2S2-6
CTCGCACTTGGTTGATTAAGGCAGTTGATTGCTTAGTTAATCTTTCGCGCATTCGGTGGAGCAGTTGCACATCTTGCTGCTCGACGCTTTTGGGTTTTACAAACCGCATGTTGGGTCGCTGCGCAGCTTCAGCGATGGCTAGCGCATCGTTGTAGTCATTTTTATTACCTTGCCGAAAAGGCACCACAAATTGAGGTGCGATTAGCTTGACGTTATGGCCCAACAGCTCAAATTCTCTGGCCCAGTAATTTGCTCCACCACAGGCTTCCATCACAATTAGGCACGGCTCAATTTGAGCAAGAAAGGGCAGCAAGTCTTTGCGTCTAAGCATTTTCTTTTTGATTAACTTGCCTGCTTTATCGACACCAACAGCATGAAAAACAGACTTTGCGATATCTAAACCGATTGTAGTAATCTTCATAGGTGGACCCGTCCTCTTTCTGATGAGTTTTAGCGACTACATCGTGGCCCATTGCGAGGCCGATTTAAAGTGGATGGGTCCATTCCATTATCCTTGCGCAATTTTTTCACCATTTCACGATTCCCTAAGCTGCCTCGACTTTGCTTAAATAACTGTCGAACAAGGCGATAAAGCTTCAGTGTTTCAAGGCTTATCACGTTTGCAGGGCGTTTATGCCAATCGTAATAGCCTGATTTACTGACACTCATTACTCGACATAACAGTGCTACGGGAAACAGGTTGGATTGCCGTTTGATGAAACGAAATTTTACTTCATTTCTTTCGCAAAGAAGGCGCTGGCCTCGGTGTGCCCCTTGGGTATTTTTAGAGTTTCTCCATTCGTAATTCTTTGTTTTCTTTACGTAATCGTTTTAGCTCATCACGCTCAGACTCTTCTAAGGTGACACCTTGTTTCAGGGCTTGGTGTTTTTCCTTCCAGTTGTAAAGCAGGCTCGTGCTAACTCCAAGAGACTTTGCCGCATCGGCAACGCTATAACCTTGCTCTAGCACCATCAAGACGGCTTCATCTTTAAATGCCTGCGGATAACTCTTATGTGATTTTTTCAGACTCATATAGACCTCTTAATTTATTGACCATACTGTCTCAAAATTAAGTGTCCGATGGGATTAGACCAGAACACAAATGTGTTGCGCTGTTTCCAAAACACACGTGGATCTATATTATTTGCCACTGAGTTACGTAGCTCAGGGATCAGTTTCCGTGCGTCAGCTAGTTTCAAATCAGGATAGCGACCAAGGGTTAGCCGCCCAGGTTGATTATCAATCCTAAATCGATACTGCCATGTTATAGTCCCTGCAGGGTAATGCGAACGCTTAAGTCGTCGCAGTCTGCAAGCTCTGGTTTTCCTGAATATGGTTGGCCGTTTATTGCACATAACCGACTGTAAGATAAAGATATTATAATTACATTGTGTACATGTGATTTTAGCTATTGTGACGCACAACGGAACATGTACACAGATATGTACTCACATCGAAGAGTAGCAAACTAAATTGATGTGAATGACAACGAATCCAAATAAAGTCATTTGACGTTAAATAACATGATGTTAAATGCTTTAGAGAACGAAATAAATGAAGATGAAAGACGATAAAGCAGGGTCGATATTTTGGCACGACTACGAAACCTTCGGGGCTAACCCGGCGAAAGACAGACCCTCGCAATTTGCCGGTATTCGCACGGATTTAGATCTCAATATCATCGGCGAGCCTGAGACATTTTATTGCAAGCAAGCCCCTGATTATTTGCCGTCACCAGAAGCGATATTGATCACAGGGATCACTCCGCAGTTAGCCAATTTAAAAGGCATCCCTGAAACTGAGTTTATGGGGCGTATTCAAGCACTGTTTAGCCAGCCAAACACCTGTGTTGCGGGCTATAACTCATTGCGTTTTGACGATGAAGTGACCCGTTATGGCTTTTATCGGAACTTTATCGATCCCTATGCCCGTGAATGGCAAAATGGTAACTCTCGTTGGGATATCATTGATTTAGTACGCGCTTGTTACGCATTTAGACCCGAAGGCATTAACTGGCCAACCAAGGAAGATGGCTCTCCTAGTTTTAAGCTAGAACATTTGACCCAATCCAATGGTTTAAGCCATGAGAAAGCCCATGATGCCATGTCTGATGTGTATGCAACCATAGCCATGGCAAAACTCATTCGCGAGAAACAGCCTAAGTTATATCAGTACTATTTTGACCTGCGCCGTAAGCAAGCGGTGAGCGATCAAATCGATGTGCTCAATATGCAGCCGTTAGTACACGTGAGCTCTAAAATTAGTGCGCGCAATGGTTGTACGACGTTAATTTCCCCCGTGGCGCACCATCCAACCAATAAAAATGCGGTTATTTGCGTTAATTTAGCCATGGATTTAACGCCACTCTTTGAGCTAGATATTGAGCAAATTAAGACGCGTATGTATACGCCAAGAGCCGATCTTGCCGAAGACGAATTACCGATCGCGGTAAAACAAATTCATTTAAATAAGTGCCCTTTTATCACTTCGGCTAAAATCCTTAGCGATGAACATGCCACTCGTTTAGGCATAGATAAAGAATTTGCCAGAGAGCAATATAAGCGTCTAAAACGTCACCCAGAATTACGCGAAAAACTGGCGCTATTATTTGAACACGATGATAGCAGAGTAACCACAGATCCCGATTTGATGCTGTATTCAGGTGGATTCTTTAGCCAAGCTGATAAAGCGAAAATGGAAATCATCCGTCATACCCTACCGCAAAATTTAGCGGCGCTAGACTTGCAGTTTGATGACCCACGTATCCCTGAAATGCTGTTTCGTTACCGTGCCCGTAATTACCCTGAACTACTCGATTACGAAGAGTCACAGCGCTGGCGTGAATTCTGTCAAAATCGCTTAGCCGATCAAGACTACGTACTTAAATTAGAAAACCTGCTGCAAGATACGCAAGCCGATGAGACTAAGCAGAAGTTACTGGCTGCCCTTTGTCATTATTTACGTGAACTTTAAGTTGGGTAAATTCAAGCTTAAGTCTTTTATTTAATAGTCTTAAGCTTGTTTATATTCGTGAATAGACTCACTCTATTAGGCGCATAACTTAAGTTGTTTACTATCGAACACACACATTTGCAGCGTATAAACGCGAGCTAACTCGCATTTATGCTGTAACAAAATTACTAGAATGTTCTTCCATGAACTTAACAAATAAGGAATCGGGAAATGCAAGATAGATTCATTCGTAGCATAACCCAACTGCCAACGCCGTTAGCCGATGCTCTCATTCCGATGTTGCACCAGAATTTTGCTGGACACTTAGATGCGCAGCAACTTGCCACGCTCACAAGTGCAAGCAAGATGACCGAAGCAGAAGTGTTACTGGCACTGCTGCCGATAGCCGCTGCACTGGCGAAACCGCCTATCAGTGAGTTTTATGTCGGTGCGATTGCCAAAGGAAAAAGTGGCGATATCTACATGGGTGCCAACTTAGAATTACCCGGTGAAGCGCTGTTTCATTCTGTCCATGCAGAACAAAGCGCTATCAGCCATGCATGGCTCAGCGGTGAAAGCCAAATTGTTGATATCATAGTCAATGCCAGCCCTTGCGGCCATTGCCGTCAATTTATGAATGAGCTGGTTGAAGGAAGTAAGATCAGCATTCATCTACCCGCACAGGAAAGCCACCCACTGGCTTATTATTTACCCTATGCCTTTGGCCCAAAAGACTTAAATGTCACTTCGCCTTTAATGGCTAAGCAACAAACTGAATTTGCTTTAGATAGTGCCGATCCTATGATCATCGAAGGTTTAGATCATGCCGGTTTAAGTTACGCGCCTTACACTCAGAGTTTTGCTGCCGTGGTTTTAGAAATGCGCGATGGCGCAACCTATTGTGGTCGCTATGCAGAGAACGCGGCATTCAATCCTTCTATGCTGCCGATGCAAATGGCCTTGTCAAATCTCGTTCGCCATAATCGTGAATTTAGCGATATCAGCCGCGCGGTGTTAATTGAATCATCTCAAGGAAAAATCAGTTTAGTCGGCGCGACTATGGATGCACTCCATACCGTTGCCGCCATCGAACTTGAGCACATAGTCATCGATCCCGTGTAACTTCTGCTTCAAATGCCAAGAATGCTTCAAAATGCCAACGGCGAAATACGTTAATGCGTATTTCGCCGTTGGAACACTCGATTAATGCGTCAAATTTAAGTTATCTATTTTACGCCGCTTCTTTTGGCCTGAACCTCAGCTTTACGCTGCGCCATTCTGGCAAAACAAGCTTGCCGCTCCACATCTGACATAGCGCGCCAGGCTAAAATCTCATCGAGATGCCTAAAGCAACCTAAGCAAATATCTTGCTGATCTAAACAACAATTGCGGATACAAGGATTGGCATTAGGATCATTCTGACCAGACGGCATATTCATTGCCACAGGGTTCAGTGAAGTGGAATCGGCGGCCACCGGGGAAGCTAAAGATGTCTGCCGTGATTGCGCCGCCAGCGGCCACGACAGCAGCAAGAGTCAATTCTAAGTTTTGGCTGTAGATCACAATCAGCGGGCAGCCTTTTGCGAGGGTAAAATCCACCTCGGCTTGATAGAAGCCACCTGTGATCCCGACATCCATAAAGCAGCTGTATTCAGGACCGTAATCGACATAGGTCCAGCCAAATACCTGGCTAAAAAAGGCCTTAGAACTCGCAATATCGCGGCTCGGGATTTCCAAATAATTGATGCTGTGTTGAAGGTTCATAGACTTCCTTGCTATTTAATGAGGGACAAAATGATGGGCACAAAATGCATGAATAAAAAATGGGAGCCAAGCTCCCATTCTATTCGCTGCTTTAACTCAGGTTAACCTTGGATTAAGGCTGCGACAAGTCCAATCAGACCGCCAAACACGCCGCCCCAAATCACTAACCAACCTAAATGCGTTTGGATCATGTCTTGAACGATTTGTTTCACCATTTGCGGTGTGAGCTCGTTTAACCTTTGTTCTACTATGTTGGCAATTTTGGTTTGCAGATCCGCCATCACATTTGGCTGTTCGATTTCTTGTTTCAGCAACTCGTGGAATGCATCGCTTTGCGCCATTTCGACTAGAGAAGTTTTCATCTTCACAATAAACGGTTCTTTTAGCGGTAATAACGCATCTGTGCCGCCGAACATAGATAACATACCACCAAAGGAAGATTGCGCGACTGTGCTAATTAATGCATCAAAAGAAGGCGCTAAATCAATCTTTTCAATCACAGGCGCCAAGTCTATTTTGCTCAGCCCTTCTTTTTCAGACAGGAATCGGTCGATATTTTCTGTGGTAAAAAACTGCTTCATCATCAAATGAGCAATGCCCGCCTTAAACTCTTCGAAACGAGAAGGCACGACTCCCGAGCCATAGAGTCCGGGGACTTTCTCAAACAACATATAAACTGCAACCCAGTTGGTAATCGCACCCGATAAGGCAAACAATCCGACATTCAAGATAATTGCCGACTGCATCACGTAGCCCGCAACCACCAAAGCAGCCGCCAATAAATTTGTTACTAAACTCTTATTCAATCTCGTATCCCCTAAGGTGGCATCGATAAGATGCAAAACTGGCCTATATTAACAAGTTAACGGGAGTCAGGTCTAACACTCAAACCACAGTAAACGAACTCGTTTTCAAATCTGTTTTCTGTGCTAAGTCTTGGCGCGACAAGCTGCATCCAGCACATCACCAAAGCCACAATGTTATTGAACCACTAACAGCCGACTGGCCTATCCAAAATAAGTGAATCCCCTTGTAGAACATTAAGTTAATTTAATGTTCTACAAGCTCAAAAAACAGAAATTTTAATTTACCGCCTGTGAATTATCAACCGGCCTCAACTACACTCAATTTGGGTCAGAAACCCGAAATAGGCTTCCCAAGTACAAACTCAGAATTCAGGGCTTAAATATAGCGTTTGGGTACAAGGCTTAAACACTGGCTTTAAACACAAGCCTTAAACACAGCCACTGAACAACGACTCAAATAAAAAGTTAACCACAATAAATTAAGGATGCGCTTATGGAATCGGCTTTTAATACTGCAGGTGCGTTAAGTTGGCATGAACTCACAACCCATAACACCGAAGAGGCCATGTGCTTCTATGCTGAGATTTTTGGCTGGCACTTTAAAACCGTCAAAATGCCCCACGGCCATTATCATATTATTGAAAATCAGGGCGTCAGCATTGGCGGAATTACCGACAGTTTAATCCCCACTCTTCCCTCACATTGGACTGGCTATATTACCGTTAGCGATGTGGATCAAGTAGCTATCAGTGCCAAAAAACTCGGCGGTGACATTCTGTTTGGCCCTGAAGATATTCCTGAGGTTGGGCGTTTTTGTTGGATAAAAGACCCACAGGGCGCCATTATTGCAGCCATTAGTTATTTAAAACGCTGATGTAAAATCTGACTTGAATATAATGAGTGACAACTCAAGGGATGCGCCACAAACTGATACAGTTGTTGTTATCAATGTAGAGATAGGTTGTCAGTCAGAAACGACTGAGTTCAAAATAGGTTGTTGTCGGGTAATGCTAAGATTTCATTGATAAAATATAAATAATATCTGGAAACATTAGCGTTAATCGCTAGAATGTTCGCACTTATGGCAGTTTTCCCCTGTCTTATGCATTGGAGCCTTGATATTAATGCTGACCCAGCTATCGCAATTCAAACACACTTTTTTTGCTCTCCCAAGGTACCTGCGTGTGCTTGTTTACCTCACCGCCGTCTACCTTAGCTATGTCTGCACATTAGGCTTAATCCTGCCCTATGCGATAACCACGCTGGCCCCAGAAAAACTCTCTGCTTTACTTGGCCGTCCCGTTACCTTAGGGGATATCCGCATCAATCCCTTTAATTTCAAAGTCGAAATTGACCAACTGGCCATTAAAGAAAAAGACGAAAAACCGTTTGCAGGCTTAGCGCAAGTCCAATTCGAAGTGAACTTTTGGCAATCTGTTTTTAATCGCGCCGCCGTGATCGAAAACATACACATACAAGCGCCCTACGCACACATCATCCGCGTGGAGAAAAAAGGCAAAGCTGGATTCAACTTCGACGATATTCTGCAGACCTTGAACAAGCATTCATCCGCGAGCACAGAAACAACACCCACTGAAGCCAGCGCCCCCGTTCGTGTCCTGCTCAGCCAATTTGTATTGAATGCAGGGCAATTTAACTTCGATGACCAAATTACCCACGCTCAAGTTAATTATCCCAATATCAATTTAAAACTCAGTCAGCTCGATACTGAATATTTGATGTCGGCATTGTCGGCCTCAGTAGCACCAGCCACAAAAGCAAATAAGACTGAAGCCAACCCGACACCAAACGCCCAATCATCCTCTGATACTGGCTCTGGCTCTGGCTCCCAAGTTATGCCAATTCAGCACAATCACTATGCGATACAACTCAGTGATGATCATGCTGGTGAAATCAGTTTGCAGGGGCAATTCCAACTGTTCCCACTAAAAGTTGCGGGTGACGTCCACATCGCCAAACTGAAACTGAGACCACTCTGGCGATTTATCGACGATCAATTTAAGCCAGCACTTACCGATGGCGAGATCACGGCTAAGACTCAGTATCAAGTGGATCTTGCCGAGAATGGCGAGTTACAAGTCACCAGCAACAATGGCCAGTTTATTGTTGAAAAACTGAACTTTAACGACCAAGAGCGCTCAGTGGTCAAGCTGCCAATCTTTGCCCTCGACGGTATTACAATGGATCTGAAGCAGCAGCAAGTACGCATCAATAAGCTTCACAGTGATGGCCTTACTGTAAACGCCATTTTGAATCAAGATGGACTCGATCTCGCCAGCTTGTTCATGCCGAAATCCGCCAGTGCGTCTACAAGTGCAGCGCCGCCAGTTGCTAATTCCATAGATGCTAAGCCGGCAGATGCTAAGTCACTAGAAGCCAAAAATGTTGAGAGCGTACAAGTCGCGCAAGTGGAAGAAAAGCCTCAACAGCCAATCAAGCAAACACCAGTAACGGCGTCAACAGACACTTGGTTCGTGCAACTCGATGCGCTCAATATTGAAAACTACGATCTTAATCTGTCGGAGCAAAAGTTAACTGAGACACCGCAGCAATGGCGTGTGTATCCACTTAATTTTTCAACAAAAACTATCACCAGCGCCTTAGCCGAGCCGATTGAATATGCGCTACAACTCAGCATTAATGACAAAGGTACTTTAAGCTCCCAAGGCCAGGTCGATGTGCCAGGCGAAGCCATAGATGCCGATATTCAACTCGATAAGCTCGCGTTAATCCAGTTCCAACCGTATCTTGCCCCCTACGTGAATATCCAGCTTAAGAGTGGTTTATTAAGCTCTGCAGGCAAGCTCACGGCTGATGCCAAGGGTAAAGCCATTTACGGCGGCAGTGTTGAGCTCGATGATTTAGCCATTCATGACAAATTGCGTAATGCTCCGCTGGTCAAATGGCAAAAGATGAATATCAATCAGCTCGATTTTGACCAACAAAAAAATCAAATCAAAATCGATCACTTAGCCTTTAATCAACCCTACGCCAAAGTGGTGATCGCTAAAGATAGAAGCACTAATATCAGCGACCTTATCGTCGAAGCGCCTATTGCAGCTTCAGTAACGAATAGTGCGACAACGAACAGCGCGCCCCCTGCTAAGCAAACCGCAACCGAGCCGCAAATGGCGAGCAAGTCAGCAACGCCTGAGCTGAGCCTCGATATTCAAAAAATTAGCTTTAGCCAAGGCTCGGCTTACTTTGCCGATAACTCACTGACCCCGAATTTTGCTTCGGGAATTGAGCTGCTTGAAGGCAATATCACTCACCTGTCATCCACGCCAGGCACTAAAGCCTCGGTCGATATCAAAGGTAAGATTGACAAGTACGCGCCTGTAACCCTAAAAGGCGATATTAACCCTTTGTTAGACATGCCATATTTAGATCTCGATTTGATCTTCAAAAGTGTTGAGCTAACCTCAGTCAATCCTTACTCAGGCACCTATGCGGGTTACTACATAGATAAGGGACAGTTATCACTGTCGCTGAACTACAAACTCGATCAGAACAAGCTCAAGGGCAATAACCATCTAGTCATAGATCAACTGAAACTCGGTAAACCCAGTAATAGTGACCTTGCCACTAGCTTACCTATCACGCTCGCCATTGCGCTGCTACAGGACCGTAACGGCGTGATTGATTTAGGCATGGAAGTCTCAGGCGATTTAGACTCACCCAGCTTTAGTGTCGGCAGCATCATAATGACGGCGATTACCAATGTGATCACTAAAGCCGTCACTGCGCCCTTCACTTTCTTAGCGGGGCTGATAGGTTCAGACGAAACCTTAGACAAAATCAGCTTTGCCGCCGGTCAATTCAGCCTAAGTGAAGATGAGCAGAAAAGTTTAGATAAACTCGCCAGCGCCTTACTCGACAGACCTATGCTCAAGCTCAGCGTTGAAGGTGAAGTCGATGCCATCAATGACAGCCAAGCCATTGCTGAGCGTATCATGAAGCGCAAATTGGCTAAGTTAGCCAATATCGAGTTCAGTGCGTTACCTGATGATTTAAGTCCAAGCCAATTCCCGACCCAAGGGCCGCTCGCCGATGCGCTAGTGAAGCTCTATGAGCAGGAAGTTAAATCCGATCCGGCACTAATAAAAGACACAGTTATCGCAGAGGCCAAAGACGCACAGCTTTCCGATGACGAAATCACCACCCGCTGGCATATCGCTTTATATAATCTGTCAGTAAAAGCGCAGAATGTTAACGATGGCATGTTGGGTAATTTGGCCCAAGAAAGAGCCAAAGCCGTTAAAGCTTACCTTGTGGACGTGAAAGAGATTGCCCCAGAGCGGATCTTCTTGCTCGAAAGCCGAGTGAGTTTAACCCAAAATGTGGCCCAAGTGAGCCTTACCATAGATGCGCAATAGACGCGCAATAGACGCGCAATAACTCAAGCAATGGGTTAATGTTGCTGTGTTTACGATAAAAGAAGCCCGCTAAAGTTCAGCTTTAGCGGGCTTCTTTCTTATGGTGAAGAGCATGCCTAAATGTATAGCTAAGCGCATATCTAATTGTTACCGCTAAGCGAAAACGCTGTCCTTGTCGCCAAAGAATCTTCTACCTGTTAATCCACACTAAAATGTTGGCCGCGCTTTGTGCCATAGGTTACACTCTGCGGCCTTTATGCAACTGGGATCGCACGCACGAATCGCTAAATCTCAGTTTCGTCGCACATTTGCGACGGCGCCATTGACACACGAATCACTTTTCAACACACATTATCATTGAGGTCACTGACATGTTTATCATTCGCTGGATTTTAGGCAGGATCATTCTGTTTTTAAACTTCGTATTTAGCCCTAAAAAGCGCCAACGTCCACTGGCAGAGCAACAACAGATTGATACTCAAACTCAAGCATTGGCCCTGTATCAGTATCCAGCATGCCCATTTTGCGTAAAAGTCCGCCGTGCAATGCGCCGTCAGGGACTCAATATAGTGACCCTCGACGCTAAAAAAGCGCCACACAAAGATGAGCTCGTCGCCCAAGGTGGCAAACAGCAAGTGCCTTGTCTGCGCATTGAAGAAAACGGCCAAGTACAGTGGTTGTATGAATCTAAAGAAATCATTAACTACTTAGACCAACGCTTCGCCTAAATCGCGGTGCAACAGTCTGTGTAAATCTCCAAATAAGTGCGCCCAGTACCTTTTTTAATGAACTGTTCAATCGACTTTTCAATGGACTTCCCAATGAACTTTACAATGGGTTTTCCGTTGAAATATCGAGGTTTCGGGCGCAGTTCTTTTATTAGGTTGTTTTATCGCATTCTTTTATCACATCTACTTACGCCACAAATATTCTCGGTCGGAATAATCAAATAACCACTGGGGTTGATACACCACCAATAGCGTTACCGCCATGCCATTAAGCAATGCCTCGGGGAACGCCAGCAAAGGGATTAGCATCAAGTAGTCATCCACTAACACATTCCAATCGTAATCCGCTGCAGACCATAACCACATCGCCCAACTCATTTGATGAAACACAGTTGAAAGGCCCGCATTGATAAAACCGCCGACGAAGATAAACACAAAAATGTGTTTAGGAAATAAATGGTAACTACGACTGTATAAAATAAAACATAGGAACAGCGGCGCAGCCATAGCGAACAGACTAAAAGCCCCAAAATCAGCGGGCTGTTTTAGTACAAAAAGACTAAAAAAAGCGCTCGGCAACAGTAATGCCACGGTCGCAAGACGCCAACCGAACATCAGCATACAGGTCACTATTCCCAGAAAATGCAGATGCAACCCAGTTTGAATACTGGCATTTAACGACCACAGCGCATTGACGCCCACCAGCGTCAGTAACAAGCGTAACTGCAGGTTTTTATCCCGTCGGATCTGCGCTAACTCTTCTTTTGGCCATATCGCATAGAGCCATAACGCCAAGAGCATAAGGCATATGCCTTGAGTCAGGCTCATATCCCATTCGATTTGCGCCCATTTATTCGACCAAAACGCCAACATTAATCGCCCATCCTTAATCCATTGCGCCAATAGAGTCACACTCAGTCCATGAAGATGCCATAAATCCATGAACTTTAGGGTCATATTAAGGTATTCTGCTGTCAGTTAATAACCTAAGAGTTAAATTTGATTATGCCGCTTCGATACCTCAGCCTTGCCATCTTAAGTTGTTTCTCGCTCATCGCCTGTAGCAATGCCCCCATCGATCCTAGTGAACTTGCCGGAAAATTACGGGATAAGTTAACCACAGACATTAAAGCCGATGGCCTTAAACTCTTCAGCTACACAGCGCGGCTGGTCGATGATAAATCTAACATGGGTGATGCAGACCGCCCTTTCCCGCACGATGCCCGCGTACGTAGCATGCAAGATCCCCGTGAACAACGTCGCGCGATGCAAGATCTACAGGACTCATTAGAAGTTTGGGGACGACAAGTCGAATTAGGTTTAACGAAAACCCTTGAAATGACAGGTTATTGCCGCGAAGGTTATATCGAATTGAGTCGGATTATCGAACCCGGGCGAGGCGAAATTCGTGGTGAATGCCAAGAAGGCGCGACCAATGCCGATAAACAAAAATTTGTGAACTATTAGCGAAGGTTTGAGTAACTCAAATTTGCATGGCTAAGCTCTGAGCATCGAAAAGACGCAAGATTGGAGAAGCACTGTTAATCGGCTAAAAATAGCGAAAACAATAATAAGAGAAGCTCAAAAAGGTAAGTATGCGCGTATTAGGCAATACGCGCATTCACATCACACTAGACTAATTCAGTCAGTGGCACAGCACGATTTTCTAATAACACAGGGATACCTTCAGTGATCGGATAGGCCAGCTTATCTGCCTTACAAATCAACTGCTGCGTCGTTTTATCGTACTCAAGTTTTCCCTTACACACAGGGCAAGCCACTATATCTAACAATTTTTTATCGAATGCCATGGAAGTTTCCTTGTTTAGCTGCAGCCACCTCGCGAAGACGTGCGAGCAGCTGCTCATCAAATTGTGGGGATAGCTTGGCATTGACCGCCAAATACCACCAGTTCTCTTGTGCAAAATCGCGACATTTAACCGCATCTTTTTCTGTCATCAACAGTGGCAAGCCTTGGGCTAAATCACCTAACTGGGTTTTATCGTAAGCCTGATGGTCATCAAAACCCTGGCATAGCGCCAGTTGATAGCCTTGTGCGCGCAACGATTCAAAGAAGCGCGCTGGATTACCTATGCCCGCCATCGCAACGAGCGGCTGAGACTTATCGAAAGTATATTCACCAGACGTCGCATCACATTTAACAGGCTTCACTGCCGTAGGTGTCAGTTGCATTTCGAACTGCCCTTTTGCCGCTGGGCCGCCATTACTGACGATAAAATCCACGGTATCGAGACGCCACGCGCCTTCACGCAATGGACCTGCTGGCAATAGCAAGCCATTGCCTAAACCGCGCTGACCATCAATTACCACCAGCTCAATATCGCGTGCCAGAGCATAATGCTGTAGGCCATCGTCACAGATGATGACATCAACACCAAACTCAGCAATAAGCGCATTAGCCGCATCGACCCGTTTAGCGCCAACCACCATGGGCACTTGAGTGCGCGCCACTATCATGGCAGGTTCATCACCGACCTCTACCGCGCTCGCGCCTAAGTTAACCGTTTTAACGCCTTGAATATCAACGCCATATCCACGACTGATCACACCGGGGTGAAACCCATGCTGGCGCAGTAGCTCAATCAGATAAATCACGGTTGGCGTCTTACCGCTACCGCCGACGGTAATATTACCAACAACGATGACAGGCACAGGCATTGCCGTTTGTGGTTTGAATCCGAGGCGAAACAAGGCGCGGCGCACATAAGTGATCACCGCGAATACGCCCGATAAAGGCAACAAGAGCCATCGCAGTGGATGGCCCTGATACCAGATTTTATTCACTAAGGCCTGCATCTAACTACCAAATTGCATTTGGTACAATTTGGCGTACATGCCATCTAATTCCAATAGCGACTGGTGCGTCCCGCGTTCGACGATACGTCCCTGATCCACAACTAGAATTTGATCGGCACTCTCGATAGTCGACAACCTGTGGGCGATCACTACTGAGGTGCGGTTTTGTCTGAGGTTATCTAAGCCTTTTTGAATAGCTTTTTCCGACTCAGTATCTAATGCCGAGGTCGCTTCATCGAGGATCAACACAGGCGCATCACGCAACATAGCGCGCGCAATCGCAATCCGCTGTCTTTGACCACCGGACAATAACACGCCATTTTCACCCACTTGGGTATCAAGGCCTTGGGGCAGCTGTTCAATAAACTCCATCGCATAGGCCAAGGTCGCCGCTTCGATAATCTGCTCACGCGTCGCTTCACCGGGATAGGCGTAGGCGATGTTGTTAGCAATCGTATCGTTGAATAAGGTCACCTGCTGCGATACCAGAGCCACTTGATTACGCAGCGATTTTAGCGAGTAATCGTAGATGCTGACATCATCGAGCAAAATGTCGCCGGATTCGAGCCCCGTATAAAAACGGGTTACTAGACTGGCAATAGTCGACTTACCAGAGCCAGAACGACCGACTAGCGCTAGGGTTTGACCCGGTTTAACTTCAAAATCGACATCTTCCAGCGCTCGACGATCTTGGCTGTCATAGCTAAAACAGACCTTATCGAAACGTAGATGACCCTTAGCGCGCTCGACGGTATAAGTGCCTGTGTCAGACTCAGGCAGCGTATCCAGTAATTCAAATACTGTGGTACAAGCTGCAATACCCCGTTGGAATTCGGCGTTCACTCGGGTTAAGTTTTTGATGGGTTGCAACATGGCCATCATAGCGCCAAGAATTGTCGCGAAGGTACCGGCGGTGAGATCGGCTTTCATGCTGTCTAAGCTTGCCGCATAAAGCACAAAGGCTAAGGCGAATGAGCCGATAATCATGATCAACGGCTGGCTAATAGCTTGAGCCACAGCTAACTTCATATTTTGATGGCGGTTTTGATCGTTCACTTTAGCAAAACGGGTAGCTTCGGTTTCTTGTCCACCAAAAGCCAATACGTTTTTATGGCCCTTAATCATTTGCTCAGTCGTAGCACTCACGCCGCCCATAGCGGTTTGAATTTGCTTAGAAACCTTACGGAAACGACGACTGACTACAGCAATGACCATGCCCATAATAGGCCCAATCACTAAGATACACAGGGATAACTTCCAAGAGTTATAGAACATCAGTGCCAGCATACCCAATACAGTTACACTGTCGCGGACGATAGAAATCAAAGCGCTACCCGATGCTCTGGCAATTTGCTCAGTATCGAAGGTGACTTTTGAAATCAAGTTACCGGTATTTTCCTTGTCCATGTAACTGACTGGCAGGCTAAGATAATGCTCAAACACTTGCTGACGCATGTCCATGATCAAACGTGCACTCATATATGAAATGCCGTAGGTCGAAACAAAGTTGGCAAAACCACGCAGGGAAAACATGACGATAACCACAAGCGGCGCCATCATCAGCACGTCGTTGTTCGCGTGGAAACCTCCACTGGTTGGCAATGCTATGCCGTTGGTGACCGCAGCGGTTGCGCCGCCGGAAAAACCCTTATCAATAAAGGGGCCGATGAAAGCGATAAAGGCGGCATCGACGAGACCATAAATAATTAATCCCGCAACTGAAAGCATAAACATGCCTTTCATCTGTTTTATATAGCCCAGTAATCGTTTGAAAACTGTCCACATTTCGTCTTTAGGAGATGTTGTCATTGATAACACTAAATTATGGCAAAGTAGGCATTCTACTCTGGATTAATCAAGTCACCAAATCTAAACAGAGAGTTGTACCAAAATGGCGCTAAATCACCACGATAGGTCTTTACCTCTAACTCAGACTGCTGAAAAATCACACTAATCTGCCCTTCAGTCCCTGTGGTCAGACTCCTTATATCTCGTCGCTGATACCGTTCAACCACAGTGGATTTAGGAAAACCATAACGATTAGCAAAACCCGCAGGGAAAAGCACTAACTTAGGGGCTACGGCATCGATAAAGGCCTCTGTCGACGAGGTTTTGCTGCCATGGTGCGGCGCCACCAGCACGTCGCTTTGTAACTCGTTTAAGTCACTTAGATCACCGTTCACGCTTAGATCACCGCTCACACTCAGCTCACGGCTTACACTTAATTCACGACTTAATAATGCCGCTTCGGTTTGTTTTTCAATGTCCCCGGTGAGTAGCAGACTTTGCAAGCCATCATCGATGCGTACCACACAGGAGCCATTATTGCCCGCCAGCACTTGAGGCGGTGAGAGTAAGTTAAAGCTCAACCCTTGCCATTGAATTTGCCTTGGGCGGCAATCTTGGCCGCTAAAGCCTGCCACATCTGTGATCACCCAAGCCTTAGGATAAGCCTCTATCAAGACAGACGCGCCGCCTGCATGATCGTTATCGCTATGGCTGATAACAATATAATCAATCTCTTGAATACCTTTGGCTTTTAGGAAAGGTAATATCACCCGCTCCGCATAACTGAAATCATCACCAAAAGCGGCGCCCGTGTCATAGATGACTCCCCTGCCATTTTTTTCAATCACCACGGCTAAACCTTGGCCCACATCGAGTAAATGCATGACCCATCGATGGGTTTGCACGGGAGACCACAGCGTCATACAAAAAAGTAATACGGGCATAAACAACAAACTCAATAGGCTTAGCCAAGCAATATTGTTTTTATGCTTAGGCACATAGCGCCATAACACACCACCAACGAACGTGCAGACTCCTAAGGCTAATAGGCTGTCAGAGAGTGCTAACCAATGGGCGGGTAATTGCTGACTGATATCAAGCAACTGCGCATAGGGCGATAAACTCCAATCACTGAGGCGAAGCAGTCCCAACCAAGAGAACCCAAACGTAGTTCCAAGCCACCAGCAGACAAATCCCGCCATTGCTAAGGGGATCACTACAAAGCTAAACCAAGGAACTGCCAAGATGTTCATCCACAGACTGTGTATACTCACACCGCCAAAGAGTGCCGCTTGCAGTAATCCAAGCCCGAGACTCAAGCGCCATTGGATTGCCCAAAACTGTATCATCCCTGTGCGTAAACGTGCCCCTCGAGTCGACGCTGGGGTAAATGCCCTTGGTTGGATTTCTAAGGTGTATAAGATGATGCCTAAGGCACAAAACGACAGCCAAAATCCCGCACTTAAACAAGCGAGCGGATCAAGCAGCAATACAATGAACAGGGCAAATAACAAGCGCTCCCACGCGGTAGAAAATCGCTTTAATAAACTCAACAGCATTAACAGCAGAATCATCACCAATGCCCGCTGAGTCGAAATACCAAAGCCAGCAAGATAGGCATAAAATGCGGCGCCTATGCCCGCTGCGACTAAAGCAAGGGTGATATTACGTCGACTTTGATGTGGCAGTAAGTGACTCAATCCAAAAAAAAGGCATGTGTAAATCCATGCTGCGACGACTGAGAGATGCAAGCCGGAGATCGCCACTAAATGACCCGTACCCGTCTGCCGTAGTGCTTGCCAACGTGCTTTTGTGATCAACTGCTTATCACCCATAAGCAAGGCGAGTAAAATATCACCTTGCGGCAAAGAGGCTAATTCAGGCGTCAATGCGCTTATCAGCTCGTTACGCAGTGAAGGTGAAACCTCCAGTAAATGTGCCTCTATCACTCGCCCTTTACCGACAACATGTTGGCTGATTAATTGTTTCTGCTCGTTGTAGCCACCTTGATTTAACACGCTAGCAATACGCTTAGGCATCAAGGTAAACTGCCAAACCTGACCGACATCGACTTCTGGCGGATCTTTCCACGTGAGTCGCAATTTTGCATTTGGCCCTAAGATTAAATTTGGTTTAATGACCGATATATCCAAACTTAGCCAGTCGCTGTTTCGACTAACTAGTGATATGATTTCGCCCCTAACCTGTATAGGTTGTTGTAACACTGGAAGATCCTGCCTAGATAATCCTAAGCAAAAACCAGTTAGCCATGCCATTGCAAAGAGTCCACCTGCGCAGACAGGGATTTTTCGGTATAAAATTAACGCCCCAACAGCAAGGTAGGGTATATAACTGACTGGCGGCAGCGAAGGCCACAACATCGCTGATAACAAGATGGCACTAAAGCCAAACATGAATCGATTCATAGTGAATTAAGTTAAGACAGCAATTTCAGCCTATGCCAAAAAAATTAATCAAAAGATTTATGCCTAAGCCTGAAACCTTGCGTGAGCATAAACACTTACGCATGTTTGGACGCTTATTACATAATCCCAATTTGTGGGCGCTAAATCGCAAATCCGCTCCTGGCGCATTCGCAGTGGGATTATTTGTCGCCTGGATCCCTATGCCATTTCAGATGGTAGTGGCTGCGGCTTTTGCCATTCTATTTAACGTTAATATTCCCGTTTCTGTCGCATTAGTCTGGATAACCAATCCCTTAACTATGCCAGTGATGTTTTATGGCGCGTATTTACTCGGCGCTAAGATACTCGGCCATGCGCCGCAAGATTTTGCCTTCGAAGCCAGTTGGCAATGGATTGAAGCCTCCCTTGCCACCATAGGTCCGGCGTTTTTACTGGGATGCCTTGTGCTCGGGGTAATTTTTTCCGCAGTGGGTTATTTATTGATTAATAATCTGTGGAAATATTCGATTATGTTTAAGTGGCAAAAACGTAAGAATAAATAACCTCGCCTTTCCCACCGCTTATGCTGATGCAGTTTTAGCCAAAAGCTAATTAACCTTAGTAACAGTATAAGCGGTTCAATATCTTAGCTTATTCTTCATGACCTAATGTGCCCCCAAATCGCTCTTCTTCCACTCGCTTTACATCCTGTCGTTTTAACGTCTGTCGCGCGCTCACTCCTTTCACGCTAGAGATTGTCGTTTCTCATGTTGAGCGCCATCTGTGCAGACTAGATTGCGTCTTAAACAGACGCCGCACCAGGAATACTCATATTGGGATATATACATTCATTTTAATTGCAGCTTAAAATATTCGACAGATTTAGTCAGATACTCAAGAGCCAATTATGTTGAATATTGATGAGCCCGCACATTTACAACCACAAATCGCCTTATTTAGATTAGGCTTTCGGCCTTTTTTCCTGTTTGCGAGTTTATTCAGCGTATTGGCATTAGGGATCTGGGGAGGTTTTCTTTCAGGGATCAATCTGTTGCCGCAATCCGTTAATCCACTTTGGTGGCACGGTCACGAAATGATTTTTGGATTTGTCTGCGCCGTGGTCGCGGGCTTTTTACTAACGGCAGTGCAAAACTGGACAGGCCAAGCTGGAATTAAAGGAACTTGGTTGTTAGGGTTGTTCAGTGTGTGGTTATTGCCACGGCTATTATTACTCATGCCGCTAGCGATTCCCTTTACGCTCATCATGTTTATCGACTTACTATTTTTGCCGCTAACGGCGTTAATACTCGCCCAAGCAGTGATCCGCGTTCGTCAATGGCGAAACTTTGTGTTTATCCCCATTCTCACCTTGCTCACCCTAATGAATGCACTGAGTTACTACGGCGTTTTAACAAATCAATTTGAATGGATAAACATAGGCTTATATAGTGCGGTTGCGTTAATCAGCATCATAGTCGCACTCTTAGGTGGCCGAGTGATCCCTTTTTTCACCGAGCGCGCCACCCAATGGCAGCGTCAAACTGCGATTCCAGTGCTCGAATGGCTGAGCTTTATCAGTCTCTTTGGATTAGTCATTAGCTTGATCCTACAAGAGCAAATATTGCTCCGTAGTATGGCAGGGATTGCGAGTATCGTTTTACTGCTGCGCTGGCATCGCTGGGGTTGGCATGCCTGCTGGCGCGTACCTTTGCTCTGGTCGCTGCATCTTAGCTATGTGTGTATCCCAATTGGTTTAGCACTGATTAGCTTAGGTTTCCCCATATCCGTTGGTATGCACGCGATAACGGTTGGTGGGTTAGCTGGGATGATTTTAGCTATGATGGCGCGGGTTTCGTTAGGCCATACGGGCCGAACACTGCAACCGCCAAGCATAATGAAGTATGCCTTTGGGTTAATCCTGCTTGCGGCAGTGTTTCGAGTATTAGCAGGGATAATCCCGCTATGGTCGGCATCATTACTGCTGGCCGCCATAACATCTTGGGTCATCGCCTTCGGCTGTTTCTGTATCTGCTATGGGCCTATGTTGTGCCAAGCCAGAATTGATGGTCGACCTGGTTAGGACATGTTAATACTGAATTTGGCACTTAAATGTAGATTGAACATATCTGTGAATTAAGTCACACAGCATAACTGCGCTTTTCCCTACAAGCTGATTTTTACTGTTACTATTTAAAAAAACATCAAGTAGGGAATGCCCATGCCATTTTATCACCAATATGGTTCTAAGAGCCTCAAAGCTGTAGAACACTTAGTTCTGTTTATTATTGCCATTGCCACTATCGTCGCGATAGGCCAAGAAATTGTGCATATTGTCTCTGTCCGTATGGTTGCACTAGCGGATTTACTCCTGTTATTTATTTTCCTAGAAGTCTTAGCCATGGTGGCGAACTACTATGAATCAGGTAAGTTACCCGTGCGTATGCCACTGTATATCGCAATTGTGGCCTTAGCTCGTTACCTCATTTTAGATATGAAGAGTATGGAAGATTGGCGTATTGCTGCGATATCACTGTCGACGTTAATTTTAGCGGCAACTGTGATCGTCATTCGTTGGGGTCAATTAAAAATGCCCTATCCGAAAAACCAAGAATACGACAATTAATCAAGCACCTGAGTTGGTGCTATTGAAGACGAATTCAATAGCACCTGCTGTCCTCCTTTTAAAACTATTATCAAAGACCTAGCTTTCACATTGGTATTCTGCCAAAAAGCAATTATGCTAGTTTTACTGAGATCAATAATTTACGGGGCAATTGAGTTATGGGTGACCATACTACTGGTTTTGAAGAAAAACGCACATCACTGCGAGTGGACATGGAAGCGGAGCGTGTCGTCTTACATTGGATTGATGCACAAGGCACAAAGCAAACCGATGAAGGCGTGTGTATCGACTTAGCCAGACGCGGTATTTTATTCGATTATAAACGTCCCTTTGCACTGGGCGAACTCATCGAAGTGACCTTTAATCCCGATTCTACCCAGCAAAATACCGTCAAAGGACAAGTCTGCCGCTGCGCGAAATGCCACGACCAAAGTTACCACATTGCCATGCAACTGCTTTAATTTAACTTAATTTTCGCAGGTTTAATGGGTCTGTTCTACACTCAATGGATTGAACAAGTCATTAAGGGGCGTCACTATGATCTTGCTGGTGGGTGGTGAAAAAGGTGGTAGCGGAAAAAGTTGCCTCGCTCAAAATCTAGCCGTTTATATCAAGCAAAAATTTCAAGCAAACGTCCTTATGGTCGATTGTGATCCCCAGCGCACAACTTCAGATTGGATCCAAGCGAGAAATAATGATCCCAGTCTGCCCAGCATTAATTGCATTCAGCTTTATGGCAAAATTCGCAATGATTTACTCAGCCTCAATGAGCGTTTTGATTACGTGATTGTTGACTGTGGTGGTCAGGATAACTTGGCCATGCGCGCAGCCATGTCGGTAGCCACTTATGTTGTGATCCCCCTCAGACCTAAAAGACGCGATCTTAAAACATTACCCCACATGGAAGACATGCTCAGCACTTGTAAGATGGTGAATCCTAAAATGATCGCCACCATAGTGCTAACCCAATGCCCTGCGCTTCCTACACAATTTAAGCGTATTTTAGAGGCTAAAGATGTGGTGCAATCCTTTGGATTAAGAGTGTTGAACTCCGTCACCTTTTGTCGAAATATTTATGATGACAGTGAAGAAAAAGGCTCCTCTGTGGTCGAAATCGAACCCGATGGAAAAGCCGCCGATGAGATCCGCGCTATAGCGGATGAATTATTTGCTATGCCACCAGAAAATAGCTATGAGCTTAACTGATCTTAAACGTAAGAAACCTAAGCAAATCATCAAGCCGGTTTCTGTCGATGATTTCATTGAAGATGCCAATAACTACGCCTTAGGTAAGGCGAGTTTATTAGCCGCGGCTCAGACTCAAGCGACAGTTAAGGGCTTAGATAAAAAGTCGACTAAGATGTATCGCCACGCGACTTTTACCCTGACAGAAAAGAGTATTGCCCAGCTCGATGACTTATCGAAATCCACCAGCATTGCAAAATCTCGCTTGCTGCGTATTTTAATCCATGAGTTTAGCCAACTCACACCCGCGCAGCAGAACCAAATTGCCAATAAACGCCACGACGAAACCTAAACTTCTAAGCCGATAAAGCCAAACGGTAATATTCGGTCACGCTCAATGTCTTTCTATGAGCAAACGTCTCCACACTCTAATGATTTTGTATTACGCATCTGTTCTCTTAAACAGTTACGCGATTGCCAAAATATGTATAGCCACAATCTATTAATGCTCACACTTTCTCCCCGCGGCCAGTTCAATGCCTTGGGGCGTTTCATGGAACTTACCTTTCGCTACGAGTAACTGAATTAATGCTTCAGCGCTAAGATCGGCGGCACTACAGGTGTGGTATCGAGCCGCAAAGCCAAACTTTTGTCCCATTAGGGATAATAATTCAGGCTTTATAATAGCGGTACCTTGCGCTACCATCAGCGCCATAACATCATGACCGTGAACAGAATTGGACATATGTCCTCCTAAAGATGCAATATTATTGTTCTTTATATCCTAACGGTTAAATTTGAACCCTGATCTCGCGCACAGACTTTCTAATTGATACCACTGCGCTGACATCTGTGACGATAATGTGAGCCATTATGTCCTTGATCCTATTATTGACCCAACAGATGTCGCTGTACTTAGTGATCGTTTACTTAGTCAGTAAAACGCCGCTGTTTAAACTGTTTGCCGAAACCTCCCCTCGTCTGCCGCATAAGATTTTTATGTATCTGATTTTTTCGAGTTTCTGCATCATGGCCACCTATTTTGGTGAGCAAACATCAGGCGCTATTGCCAACACCCGTGCTATGGGCGCTGTATTAGGTGGATTATTAGGCGGCCCAGTTACTGGTTTTCTGGTAGGACTAACCGGTGGCCTTCACCGCTACAGTATGGGCGGCTTTACTGAAATAGCCTGCGCCATTTCCACCACCTTAGAAGGCTTATCCGCCGGGATGATCAGCTTTTATTTAAGACGTGCGGATAAAAGTGAGCTTATTTACAATCCATTACTCGTGTGCCTAGTGACTTTTTATGCCGAAATGATGCAAATGAGCATCATCTTACTGGTCGCTCGCCCCTTCGATGATGCGTGGGAATTAGTGCGCCAAATCGCGCCGCCCATGCTGTTAGTCAACTCCGTGGGAGCGGCACTCTTTATGAGCATGATCCGCGACCAAAAAACCATGTTCGATAAACTTTCCTCCAGTTTTTCAACGAAGGCGTTAAAGATAGCCGAGCGCAGTGTCGGACTCCTATCCAAAGGATTTAACGAAGAAAGCAGCAGCCGTGTGGCCCAAATCGTTATCGAAGAAACTAATGTAGGCGCAGTAGCCATCACAGACAGGGAAAAACTGTTGGCTTTTATTGGCATAGGTGCCGATCATCATCTGCCTGGTACGCCAATTTCTTCCAAGATCACCTTAGAAGCGATCAATCAAAATAAAGTCATGTTCGCCGATGGTGTTGAAATGCCCTATTCATGTTCTATTTCAAGCAACTGCCGCTTAGGCTCGAGTTTGGTGATCCCGCTGCGCAGTGATACCGAAGTCATTGGCACCATTAAACTCTATGAGCCTAAGAATAAGCTGTTTTTGAATATTAACCGCACATTAGGTGAAGGTATTGCCCGTCTGTTATCGAACCAAATTCTTTATGGCCGATTTGAGCAACAACAAAATCTGCTGACTCAAGCCGAATTGAAATTACTGCAAGCGCAGGTTAATCCGCACTTTCTGTTCAATGCTCTCAATACCATTAGCGCGATTATCAAGCGCGATCCCGATATGTCTAAGCAGTTGCTGCAGCAGTTATCACAATTTTTACGGATCAATTTAAAGCGAACGACAGGCTTAGTGACGCTTGGGGATGAGCTAGATCACATCGCATCCTATCTCACCATTGAAAAAGCGCGTTTTATTGATAAATTACAAGTCAGTATCGCGATACCTGAATCACTCTACCATTGCAAAGTACCGGCCTTTACCCTGCAGCCGATTATTGAGAATGCGGTAAAGCACGGCACTTCGCACATGATAGAGCAAGGGCAGATTAAAGTGACGGGCAAGCTCGAAAATGATGTGTTGGAATTAGAAGTCACAGACAATGCCGGATTATATCAACCCGTTGAGGGCTCTGAAGGCCTAGGGATGAACTTAGTGCATAAACGCATTCAAAACATTTTTGGTGAGCAATATGGTGTCACTGTGGAATGCGAAGCGGATGAATTGACTCGCGTTACTATAAGATTACCCATAGAAAACCCTGAGATATCCAATATGGACACCCGTACGTGATCACTTGTTTAATTGTTGATGATGAACTGTTTGCTCGTGAAGAATTAGCCGATCTTTTGGGGCAAGAACACGACATTGAAATTGTTGGTCAATGCGCTAATGCCATCGAGGCGTTGCAAAGCATAGCCAAAGAAAAACCTCAGTTAATTTTTCTCGATATCCAAATGCCGCGCATTTCGGGCATGGAACTTATCGCTATGCTCGACCCTGATAACATGCCGAAAATTGTGTTTGTTACCGCTTACGACGAGTTTGCCGTCAAGGCCTTCGATAACCATGCCTTCGATTATTTGCTTAAACCGATAGATGCCGAGAGACTTAGTAAAACCCTCACTCGGGTGCGTAAAAATCTGACGCCTCAAATTATGGATCCCATTACCCCAAAACGTCTGGAACATATTCCCTGTTACAGCGGCAATAAACTCAAGGTGATTGCCATCCAAGATGTGGAATATGTGTTCAGTGATTTGAGCGGCATCCATGTGGCCAGTACGAAAGGCAAAGTCCATACCCAATTGACCTTAAAAGTGTTTGAAGAAAAAACCCCACTGGTGCGCTGCCATCGGCAGTATTTGATTTCACCTAAGGCGATTGCCGAAATTGAGCTGTTAGACACGGGCGCCGAAGTCACCACCCACTCAGGGGATAAAGTGCCCGTCTCACGGCGTTATCTTAAGAGCCTTAAACAGTTGTTCGGCTTCCAATAACTCAAGCAAAAAGCCATCTTAGCGGGTATTTTTAGTCACAAGATGGCCAACAACACCCGCCGTTAACATACGATTGCAACCACTCAAGCCCACCTATTACCGCTCACCCTGCATTTTCGACCACTCATTGAGATTGCGAAGTTTTATATCAACAACTTGTTTACACTCGCCAGAACTCAAATGGGGAGATAACAAAAATGATGTGGTTCCTACTCTGTGTCGGTCTGCTGATCGGCGGCTACTTTATCTATGGCGCCTTTGTCGAGAAAGTCTTCGGCATTAACGCTAATCGTCAAACACCTGCTTTCGCTCAAACTGATGGCGTCGACTTTGTGCCTATGTCTAAGGGTAAAGTCTATTTAATTCAATTATTAAACATCGCAGGCGTAGGCCCAATCTTTGGTCCTATCTTAGGTGCCCTCTATGGTCCTGCGGCCATGTTGTGGATTGTGGTTGGCTGTATCTTTGCGGGTGCCGTGCATGACTACTTCTCTGGCATGTTGTCAGTACGCAACGGCGGCCAATCTGTGCCAAACCTTGCGGGTAAATATTTAGGAAAGAGTGCCAAACACTTCATGAACGTGTTTGCTATCGTGCTGTTATTGCTGGTTGGTGTGGTCTTTATCTCTGCGCCTGCAGGTTTACTGGGCAAGCTTACCGGTTGGGACGTCAGTATCTTTGTGGGCATTATCTTCGTCTACTACCTGATTGCAACTGTGGTGCCAGTCGATAAAATTATCGGTCGTCTGTACCCCTTCTTTGGCGCTTTACTGTTCTTCATGTCGTTCGGTCTGGCTTTCGCGATTATCCTATCAAGCGAGCACACCTTACTGCCTAACGTACAAGCGGGCGATTTCTTCCAAAACTTAAATCCAAATGACATGCCACTTTGGCCTGCGCTATTCATCACCATCGCCTGTGGCGCGGTATCAGGTTTCCATGCAACGCAATCACCATTAATGGCACGCTGCGTTGAAAACGAAACCAATGGTCGCTTCGTCTTCTTTGGCGCCATGATTGGCGAAGGCATTATTGCACTGCTTTGGTGTGCGATTGCATTATCATACTTCGGCGGTGTTGAAGGCTTAAGTGCGGGCATGTCAGGCAACCCTGCCAACGTGGTCTATGAGGCTTCGACTGGTCTGTTAGGCGCTGTCGGTGGCTTTATGGCTATCCTAGGTGTAATTATTCTGCCGATTACTTCAGGTGATACGGCTTTCCGATCTGCGCGTTTGATTCTGGCTGAATTTTTCAACATGCCACAAATCTCACTGCCAAAACGCTTAGTGTTAGCTCTCCCACTGTTTGTTATCGGCGGTATGTTGACTCAAGTGGATTTTGGTGTCATTTGGCGCTACTTCGGTGTGGCAAACCAAACCACCGCGGTATTAATGCTGTGGACGGCTTCGGCTTACCTGTTACGCCATAACAAACTGCATTGGATTGCGACTATTCCAGCGATGTTTATGACCACAGTGGTCATCACCTTCCTGCTGAACTCGTCAACCTTAGGTGCAGGCTTACCTATGACGGTATCAACCATAGCGGGCGTGGTCACCACCTTAGTGATTACAGCGCTGTTGATTGTTAAAACCAAAGGTAAAGGTGAGATTGATTTACAGGTAGAAACTGAGCTTAAAGAAACAGTCAAAGACTCATAAAACAGTCCGAATGACCAAGGTAAAACAGGCGCTTTATTGCGCCTGTTTTGATCATACTGCTCCATCGATAATAGCTATCGCAGGTTTACGCTAGCAAGGTATTCAGGCTTGACTCGATACCATTGCACACTGTATCAGGCATACAAAACTGCTATACTCCCGCCATAGCACACTGCAACATGCATAATATGAATCAATCTAATAACCCGCTCCACGGCATTAAACTGGAAATGATCATCACTTACTTAGTAGAGAAATACGGCTGGGAAGAATTAGGTGAGAGAATTAATATCCGCTGTTTTACCCACGATCCCAGCATCAAATCCAGTTTACGTTTTTTAAGAAAAACAGAGTGGGCACGGGATAAAGTCGAATATCTTTATTTAAAAGCCAACAAATTACCCTTACCGCTACCTAAAGCCGAAGCGAGTCAAACCGCTAAGAAGCCTGCGGCAAAAATCACAACTAAAAAAGCGACTCAAACCACGACAGACAAGCCAGCTAAAAGCGAGAAATCCAGCTCAGATGGCAAAGTAAACAGCCATATTTGGGGTAACAATTAATCCTAGACCGCTGCTACCATAATGCGTAAACAGCCCTAGAATCAGGGCTATATTGTTATAATAAATCAATAACTCATCGTTTTTACTAACCTATTTGCACTGACCCACACCTTTAATTTAATTGTGGCTAATAGCGTTTACTAAGAGGCTGTGAGCCATGAGCAAGCACTCTTTTTGGCTGAGCGACAAAAAGTGACTTCAGTTTTCAAATTGATGGCCGATAGAAGTGGAGCATGATCCAAATTTGCATGAATGGAGTGTTAAATGAACATTAATGGAATAAACAGTAACGCAACTGGCTCAGGTTTCACCGCCGTATCAAGCGCATATATCGCAGCGACACCAGCCGCAACAAAAACATCTACGGCGAATAGTGAGTCCACTGACTCACAAGATACCCAAGAGACAGTCTCCATTTCTAATGCGGGCCGCGCGGCTTTATCCGCAGATGTGGGCGCAACCTTAAGAGACAAAGCCTTAGCCAAAAAGAATGAAGTCGAAAATGCCTCATCAGAAGAGCCTATGACGTTGATTGATCAGCAAATCCAAAAAATAAAAGAACAAATAAAGGCACTTCAAGAGATGTTGGCCAAGCTTGAAAATGATGACTCAGAGGCCGCTGATCAGCAACGTAAAATGATCCAAGAGCAAATCATGCAGTTGAGTAGTCAGATAGCGACATTAACTGAGAAAAAGATGCGTGAAGCCCAAAAGGCATCGGCTTAAATTAAGCGGTGAATATTCTTAACTGGGTTCAGCTATGCTCATGCAGTCTGGTTGGCCCCACTTAGATAGGAAAACTGAACATCAAACGCCAAATGTTCAATCCATCACCACGGCGATAGCTGAATCCAATACGATCAACACCCAGCAATTCGCCCCCAAGGGGCTTAGAAAACGCGAGGGAAAAACCAGCCTCATAACTGCCTGAAACTATGGTATCTTGCTCTATCTCGCTGATAAATCTGAGCTCATTGAAATACCAATAACCCACAGCAAAGATCCTTGGTTGCACCTGCAGATCCCACCATTGCCAGCGCGGCGCTAATCCTAAATCAACGCCAGTTTGTAACACCGCAAATTGATCGGCAAACTTGCCATAGTGCTCACTGTACCCGGCAAAGCGTAATCTCGACACCCACACCGCATCTTGCCCAGCAAGGGTGAAATCATACAAGCTACTGATCCCTGAGGCGATAATGGCAACGTTATCGTTTTTATCGAAGTTAGTACCAAAGCCGATATCTAAATACCCTTCCATTCGAGTGTTTTCGCTCGCCTGCCAGTGATGCTCAAAACCTGGGGTAATGGTCATAGTGCCTATCGACGACGGTAACTCGCCTTCGGTGATATCTTTGGCTAAATAATCAAAAAAGCCAAAGGAGATAGGTAAACGTAACCAAGTCTGGCTTCCGCTATCTTTCTTTAAATCAAAACTTAACGGAATACTGACCACGGTCGCATTTTGGTTAGCGGCGCGATAAACACCAGTGCCGAGATAACTGCCAAAGGCATAAACAGAATTGGGATTACTGCTCGACTCTATCGGATTGCTGCCATTGGCATTACTGCTAGGCGCGTGACTGATAGAAACAGGATCGACAGGCACGCCAGCATCATTCACTTGAGACGCAGATGTAAGTGTCACAGATGTGAACGTATTGGCGGGGGATACACTATTGGCGAAAACGGCAGGAACAATGCTCAGAAATACTAAGCAAGTTAACGACAAACATAATGGCAACCGACTGAAAAAATGGCTCAATTGACTAAAACCTTACTCATTTCTGACTCAATCGGTCGACCCATCATAAATACAAAGCTACTTATTTTCATCCATAAAATGATATTCAGACATCATGTGCCCAAGCTCAGTGGATTTGGTTTTTAAGTAGGCTTCGTTGTAACGATTCTTACCAACTTGCAGCGGTACGCGCTCAACCACTTCGATGCCAAACTCCTTCATCGCTTTCACTTTACGAGGGTTATTGGTCATCAAACGCACATGCTTCACGCCTATCTGTTCCAGCATAGGTTTGATCATGTCGTATTTACGCATATCGGCTTCGAAGCCCAGCTGCTCGTTGGCTTCAACTGTGTTGGCACCTTTATCTTGCAACTCGTAGGCGCGTATTTTATTCAACAAACCAATGCCACGGCCTTCTTGACGCAAATAGAGAATAAAGCCACTGCCCGTTTCCGCAATATTTTGCATCGCCGCTTGTAACTGAAAACCACAGTCACAACGCAAGCTAAATAACGCATCGCCAGTTAAACACTCGGAATGAATTCGACCCAACACTGGTTCATCCGCACTGAGCATACCGAATGTGAGCGCAACATGCTCTTTGCCTGATTCTGTATCTTCAAAACCATGCATGGCAAACACGCCCCAAGGAGTGGGTAACTTTGACGTCGCGACATATTTTATCGACATACTTAACCTTAACGACAACTCTCATTCCATGAGACGAATAAGATCCCTAGAAACAAATGAGGATTAGGCACTTAGCCAACTAAGCGCACTATTCTAAAGTGTTTTTGAACAATCAAGAAATACTTTAGTGTTTTAATCAACTAAACCTAACATGAATGTCATTTTCGATGGGCAGCACGAAGGAATGGATTAAAACGAAGCTGTGCATAAAGTACTAGGCGCACAAACACGCGATCGACACTCGATCCCGTGTCAGTGACGGCCTAACCCACATTAAAATTTTGCGGGCGCGTATCCAGTGACTTCCTTTAGCCCCATTTCACGGCCGATAGCCGTCATAGGGTGGATCACCACAAGACCTTTGACAGACTTTTTCAGTTTGCCCATGTCCGCTTGTTCTTCTTTAGTCAAAGCGCGATGGAAAGGCAAACCTTTGATATCTGAACCTTGCTTATTCAATAAGCGGGTTTGTTGGCCTTTCACACTGCCAATTTGCTTAGTGACTGCAGCGATTTCGCGCTTGAACTGGGCAATAATGACGTCATCGCCTCTTTGTTCAGCCGCAGCAAGTTTACGACGAAATTTATCTAATTTATCGTTAAGCTGCTGCAGTTCTTGCTTTAAATTCATTCTGTTACCTTAAATTACCTAAGTTAGCCACAGTAAAATCTTAGCCTGATTATGCTAGCGTCTGTGTCAAGGCCTGAGATTATAGCAGCAAGTTACAGATCCTCGTTACCGCTTTTATAACAAACGAATGATCTGATTGCTGCTACCGCGAAATACGAGACTTGGATCGGCAAGACTTTGTTCAAATTTCCCATCCACCATCACATCAATATAGGCCAACACGGCGCGCTGTTCATCACTCAACTCATCGAGCACATAACCCGTCCAAAGCCAAATATCTTTACCTGCACACTCAGCCTTGACTCGTTTGACGAGCGCCAAAATGGCACTGAGATTGACAGGCAATAAAGGATCTCCGCCCGAAAGCGATAAACCACGGCGCACAATCCGCTTATCATTAAGATCGGCAATAATCCTATCTTCCATCGTCCTATCAAATACATGCCCAGAACGGGGATCCCACGTGCTTTGGTTGTAACAACCGCGGCACTGGTGCTCACAGCCAGAGACAAACAAGGTCGCACGGGTACCTGGGCCATTGACCACATCGATAGGGAAATACTGATGGTAATTCATTGATGGTCACTCACAGTGCATTTCATCTTTTAACATTGGTACTTACCCCATGACACCATTGATGCCACGGAATAAGTCTAACAGGCAGAATAAGGTAATAATGTTACAAGTGTTTGATCCTACGTTTTACTTCTTCTTGCTTACCATAATTAAAGGGCCGCGCATCAGGGCTGCCTAAGTAACCGCACACACGGCGCGTGACTGACACTCGACTTGGCTCATGGTTGCCACACTTAGGGCAAGTGAATCCTTTGCTAGTACAGCTAAATTCGCCAGTAAAGCCACAGTCATAGCATTCGTCGATTGGCGTGTTCGTGCCATAGTAAGGCACGCGGCTATAGCTATAATCCCAAACGTTTTCAAGCGCTTCGAGATTATGCTGCATGTTGGGGTATTCGCCGTAACAAATAAAGCCGCCGTTCGCAATTGCGGGATATGGCTGTTCAAAATCAATTTTATCGTAGGGATTTACGCTTTTTTCCACATCGAGGTGGAAACTATTAGTGTAATAGCCCTTGTCCGTCACCCCTGTGACTAGGCCAAATTGCTTCGCATCCAGTTTACAAAAACGGCTGCAAAGACTCTCGCTTGGGGTGCTATACAGACTAAAGCCATAACCTGTTTCAGCCTTCCACGCATCCGTGGCGGCTTTAAGATAAGCCACAATAGCGACGGCTTTGTCCCTTAATTGTGCATCGTCAAATACATGGGTTTGGGTGCCATAGAGTGCATTCATGGTTTCATGCAGACCAATGTAACCGAGTGAAATCGATGCGCGACCATTTTTAAAAATTTGAGAGACATCTTCATCGGCGCGCAAACGCACACCACAGGCACCTTCCATATAGAGGATAGGTGCCACGCGGGCTTTAACGCCATTGAGTCGCTCGATACGCGTATCCAGCGCTTTACGGGCTAAGACTAATCTGTCATCTAAAAGACGATAAAACTCCGCCTCATCGCCCTTCGCTTCCAAGGCAATCCGCGGCAAGTTTAAGCTCACTACCCCAAGATTATTGCGCCCTTCATGCACGAGTTCGCCATTTTCCTCATAGGTGCCTAAAAAGCTGCGGCAACCCATTGGGGTTTTAAATGAACCTGTGACTTTCTCGACTTGCTCGTAGTTGAGAATGTCGGGATACATGCGCATAGTCGCGCATTTGAGCGCCATCTGTTTGACATCGTAATTGCAATCGCCCGCTTTATGATTAATGCCATCACGAATCGCAAACACTAACTTAGGGAAAACTGCCGTCTTACGGTTTTTACCTAATCCCGCCATCCGTACTTTGAGCATAGATTGCTGAATTAAGCGCGATTCCCACGAGGTGCCTAATCCAAAGCCAAAGGTCACGAACGGTGTTTGACCGTTGGCAGTGTGTAAAGTATTGACCTCATATTCCAAAGATTGAAATGCATCATGACATTCTTTTTCAGTTTGCGCCGTGGCGAAGGCTTTAGCGTCGGTAATCTTCCAATTCAGGGCAATTTGGTAATGTTTGTCGTAGCTCTTAGCGACAAATGGGGCTAACACCTCATCGATACGATTAATAGTTGTGCCGCCATAGATATGGCTCGCCACTTGGGCAATGATCTGTGCGGTCACTGCTGTCGCCGTTGAAATAGACTTTGGGGTTTCAATTTCGGCATTACCCATTTTAAAGCCATGGGTCAACATGCCAGCTAAATCAATCAACATGCAGTTAAACATCGGGAAAAACGGCGAGTAATCTAGGTCGTGGTAATGGATCTCGCCCGCCTCATGGGCAGCGACCACATCCTTAGGCAAGATATGACTCTTGGCATAATGTTTAGCAACTATGCCCGCGAGCAAATCCCGCTGAGTGGGAATAACTTTCGAATCTTTATTGGCATTTTCATTGAGTAAGGCCGCATTGCTTTGCTCGACTAAACCACGGATTTCGAGATTGAGTTTACTGGTCGCTTCACGGCACACATCTCTGTCGTGACGGTATTCGATATACACTCGCGCTAATGATTTATACGGCCCTTCCATCAACAAGTTTTCAACCGCATCCTGCAAATGATGGATATCAACTTCGGTTAAGGTCGCGACACTTTGACTGATACACGCTGCCACTGTCGCTGCATAGTCGCCATCCTCTATTCCAACTGAGTTTGCAGCGGCATTCACTGCATCCCTTATCCTTGTTTCATCAAAAGGTGTGCGGCAACCATCACGCTTAATTACGACTGGCATTGTTCAGTTCCTCTCCATCTCGCCTAAAAATTAACACTACATCTAGTGATTTTAAAAGAATAAAACACAATATGTAGAGCATTAGGCTACAACGACGATGAAGCGTCCATGATCCAGATCATAGTTTTTAGGAAGAAATAAAAGAACAAACCAGAACTGCAGCTAGGTCCAATTATCTGAAAATTGCGCCTTGACCTGCTGATTAAACCCAGCTAGTTGATGCCTGAAATCAGTGATAATCAAGCACCAAAGCTCAAGATTAACGCTTAGAGAGTGCGAGATAACTACTGAGTTGGCCCGATGCCGACTGATGCGAGCCCATAGACGAAGCGAGTTGCATCATAGATTTAAGCCCCTGCCATTGCTGCTTTTGGGTATCCGTTAGTGGTGGCTCGGAGTTTAAATAATCCGTTAACTGGCCAAGGACTTTGGTGGCTTTTTGAGCGAGCACCGGCGACTGAGCATCATCCATATTGGTCAAAACGTTTTTCGCATCGACCAAGGTATTGATAAGGGGGTTGTTCGGTGATTTTTTGGCTAATGATTTGAGCTCATCATCTAAGAAGTCTTGCAGCGCCTGCTTGCTCGGGGTGGTTGTGCTCGGAACTGTAATACCGTTTTTTGATAAACGCTCAAGCTGTACGTCCGATAAAATGCCGTCCTTTTGTAAACGTGACACTAATGCGGGAATATCGGCGACACCAAATTTGCCATCGGCAAAAAAATCCTTCGCCATCAACTGAATTTTCTGTGCACGTTGCGCCCGTGGCGACAGCGCTATCTCATCGGCTTTACCAGTGTCGGGTTTAGCGGTATCCGACTGAGTTTTCTTGGTCTCTGTGGTCGCATCAGTTTTAGCCGTACTCGTCTTTTGGCTATTGGCACCATAGGCATCGGCGATGCTGGTACTGCTACGATTAAGATTGAAGGCGTTTAAAATAGAATTCATCGTCAATAATTCGGCGTCTAAGATTCAATGACGGTTTTAAAGCAAAAACTAAGCCAATCAAGTATTAATCTTTGCAGAACCTGAATTATCGGGTAGCGAACAGCACCAGTAGCTTTATCTCTAGGACTGTAAATCTTCAATAAGGGCAAGACATTGCCGCCTCAACAAATCGAGTGCCTCTGCATCCATTTGTACTTTATTCAGCAAGGTTTGTTTCAAGGCTAGGGCTTCATGCTTAATCGCCTCTCCCTGAGCCGTCAGAGTGATCAATTTTTTCCGCTCATCTTCAATGCAGGCCAAACGCGTGATCAAGCCTTTTACCTCTAACCGCTTAACGATAGGCGTTAGCGTCCCCATATCGAGCTTAGTCGCCGCCGATAGCTGGGTTTGACTACAGCCATTTTGACGCCACAGGGTTTGCATCACCAGATATTGAGGAAAAGTTAACTCGTATGCCTCGAGTAAAGGCCGATAAGCGCGTACTAAGGCATTGCTGGCAGAATATAACGCGAAGCACACATTATCAGATAAACACAGTGCATCCCTTGGCTCGAGGTTCTGTACCTCTGTGTTATGTGGGTCTGGGTTTTGACTCTGCTCTGTAAATTCGAGCTCTGGGTGAGATAAACAATTTTGCACGTTTAAGCGCCTGTCATTCAAACATAGCGCTATCTTATCCGATCCGCCCCATCGCATCTAGTTTGCGCGCAAAGTATTTGCATTGTGTCATGAAGCCACGTAAAGTTGACGCAGTTAGTTTGCGCACAAACAAAAGGTTAATTTTTTATGAATAGCACTATTACTGAAACCCGTGAAATCCATTTAGCCAGTCGCCCTGAAGGCATGCCTACGGCAGAGAACTTTGCTTTAGTAAATCAATCCTTATCACCGCTCGCCGATGGCCAAGTGTTGATAAAAAACCTGTGGATGTCGGTCGACCCTTATATGCGCGGCCGCATGGTAGATCGTAAGAGTTATGTTCCGCCCTTCGCCTTGAATCAAGTCTTAGAAGGCGGCGCGATTGGTGAAGTTATCGCGTCTAAAAACAGTGATTTCCCAGTAGGCACTAAAGTCAGCAGCATGTTAGGTTGGCGCGAGCACGCTGTCACTGACACGGCTGGACTGACCGCTCTGCCGCAAACCGAATTAGACAGTTCACATTTCCTCGGCGTGCTGGGTATGCCGGGCATGACTGCGTGGACGGGACTGACTCGCATCGCAGATTTAAAAGCGGGTGAAACCCTGTTTGTTTCAGCCGCATCAGGCGCCGTCGGCAGTGTTGCTTGCCAGATTGGTAAACTGATGGGTGCTCGCGTAATCGCCTCTGTGGGTTCAGACGAAAAAGCGGAATTGCTGCGAAGCTATGGCGTTGATGCCATCATCAATTACAAAACCTGTGGCAATCTCACCCAAGCGCTCACAAAAGCCGCGCCAGAAGGGATTGATGTGTACTTTGAAAACGTCGGTGGTGAGCATTTAGCCGCAGCGCTGAGCAATATGAAAGATCATGGACGTATCGCCGTTTGCGGTATGATTTCGCAATACAACGACACAGCGCCAACACCTGGTCCAGACAACTTGGCTCTGATAGTGATGCGTAAACTTAAGTTAGAAGGTTTTATCGTATCCGAACATTGGGCGCATTATCCTGAATTTGCCGCTAAAATGGCTCAATGGTTAGCTGAAGGTAAAGTCAAAGCTGAACAAACTATTTATCAAGGGCTTGAACAAGCACCGGATGCCTTTATCGGTCTGTTTGAAGGTAAGAATCGCGGTAAAATGTTGGTGAAATTAGCGTAACTCGCCATCAAAGCGACATAAATGCTCAGTTTTAGATAGTAAAAAGTCGGTATAACGCGAGTTGTACCGACTGTTTCTATTTGATAGTCAACTGTTTATCTTTTAACGGATTAGCCCTTCCACATCGCAGCTTCAATCAAGTGGGCCACCTTTTCAACGGCAGCCTCGCCAGCGGCAATCGCCTCATCGGCACGGTGAAACTCCATAGTGCCGATATTGCCGACCTCAGGCACAATACAAATATCTGGCGGATCGCCCATCAAGCGCGCCCGTTTATGTCTTTGCTCTAAAATGCCCATTGATTGCGACATTACAGCAATCATGCCAGGATTCGATTTAGTGCCAAGTGAAAACTTATCGGTCAGATTGCTGACATAATCTCGGCCACGGGCAAACAAATCCATAAATCCAGTTTCTTGTCGCGCAGGCATATCCATTTCAGCTTCAACGTTTTTTTGGCTCGTCATGCTCACCGGCAATACTTGGATGCGACCAGAATGATAACCATATAAATCCACTGCAATCACCACATCAACGCCCATGGCACGGCTGACAGAAACAGGCACTGGATTCACCACAGCACCATCGACAAGCCAGCGGTCACCTTGTCTCACGGGCGCCAAAATCCCCGGCATAGAGCAAGAAGCGCGCACCGCTTGACGTAAATCCCCTTCAGTAAACCAAATCTCCTGCCCAGAGTACAAGTCGGTCGCAACCGCCGCAAAAGGACGGTTGAGGTTCTCAATATTCACATCCCCTATTCGAGCTTGCAGCACATCAAATACTTTATCACCGCCGATAAGACCGCCTTTACGCCATCGAATGTCCATCAAGCCAAGCACGTCCCAGCTCGAGAAACTCCGAACCCATTCTTCTAATTCAGGTAAATGGTCATGGGCGTACGCGGCGCCCACTAAAGCGCCCACCGAACATCCCGCAACTTTATCGGGTTTGATCCCCATGGCGGCAAGACCATTCAACACGCCAATGTGCGCCCAACCTTTCGCAGCGCCACTGCCCAAGGCAATACCAACCGAAGGGGTTGTTCCGTTAGCCATAAATCATTCTCCTGTTACTCAATCCACTACACGATAACGTAAAATCCTTTCATATCCACTGTCAATTGGTGAAGCCAAGGCAATTAAGTACTTGTAACATCGATGTAAACAAATGCCAGCAACTAAGTGTAAATGACACACTTTCGCGATAAATCCATGCGTGAAGCAGAGATAATCATCGATGTGGATAGCTGAGTTAGGGCGATTAAGGCTATAATCTGTCCTTACTAAGATTTAGGGGATATACCTTTGCAATTTACCGATTTTTCTCTGGACCAGCGTCTGCTTCAAAGCATAAAACATATGGGGATCACAGAACCCACCGCCATCCAGGAACAAGCACTGCCTATCGCATTGGCAGGTAAAGATTTAATGGCGTCATCAAAAACTGGCTCAGGTAAAACCTTAGCGTTTTTGTTACCCGCATTGCAAAGAGTCATTTCTACCCGCTCACTGTCAAAACGCGATCCTAGAGTCTTGATTTTATTACCGACTCGCGAACTAGCACATCAAGTGTATAGTCAGCTTCGCCTGCTAGTCGCCAACACCCAATACAAGGCCATCAGCGTTCTGGGTGGGGAAAACTTTAACGATCAAGCTAAAGCCTTAGCAAAAGAACCGCATTTTATTGTCGCAACGCCAGGTCGTATCGCCGATCATCTAGAGCAAAAACATCTATTCCTAAATGGGTTAGAGTTACTCGTGCTCGATGAAGCCGACCGCATGTTGGATTTAGGCTTTGCCCCGCAGTTAAAAGCCATCAACGATGCTGCCGATCATAAACGTCGTCAAACGCTGATGTTCTCTGCCACGTTAGATCATGACGAAATCAATGATATCGCGGCAACACTATTAAAAAATCCAGCGCACGTGGCGATTGGCGCGGCTCACTCTGAGCATAACGACATTCACCAACGCATCTTCTTATGTGACCACTTAGACCATAAAGAAGCGTTATTAGCCCGTTTACTTAAAGATGAAACACACAAGCAAGTGATCATCTTTACCGCGACGCGCCCAGATACAGAACGCTTAGCCGCTAAATTAATTGAGCAAGGTTTTGCAACCGCCGCACTCAGCGGTGATTTAAAGCAAGCCGCACGCAACCAAATCATGGACCAATTTGCCCGTGGCCAACAACAAGTCCTAGTCACGACCGATGTCGCCTCTCGTGGCCTTGATTTGCTCAATGTGTCCTTAGTTGTTAACTTCGACATGCCTAAATTTGCCGAGGAATACGTGCATCGTATCGGTCGTACTGGCCGTGCTGGCGCGAAAGGTGATGCGATATCGCTCGTCGGACCTAAAGATTGGGACAACTTTAAGAAAGTCCAAGTGTTCCTTAGAAAGACCTTTGAGATCAGTACGATTCCAGGTCTAGAAGCTAAATTTAGTGGTCTAAAAAGCAAAGCCAAACAGACACCAGCAAAACGTGTTGCTAAAGCCGAGCTTGCTAAAGGTAAGAGCAAAAGAACTAAAGCAGCCACATCGGCGCCTTCACGGGATAAGCGTTTTATCACGGGCGTGGACATTGGCGATGCACCAATGCGTAAAAAGCCTGCTGCGGCGAAATTGCTGCAAGACAATGATACAGAAGAAGTTTAGAAAGAATTAAAGCATACATGCCGGTGGATTTAACATCAGATTTTATTTCTGATACACAACACATTGGCTGATCGAATACTGGGAATTGACGCACCAAGCGCATCAGTCTGTCGCCAAGCGAATCAAAAGCGCAGGGTAAACACTGATCCTCAGGTCATTTCCAGCTACAATAGCGCTATTATCGATATTTTGAAGGTGTAACATGAGAGTTTGTGGTGTTGAATTAAAAGGTGGCGAAGCCATTATCAGTTTATTGAGCTATGAAGGTGAAACCTTCAATGTGCCAGAATGCCGTAAGGTGTCTTTCACCGTTTCCCAATCTGCTACCACAGAAGCTATTCGTGAGTTTCACTTCGCTTTTCATAAGCTTATGCAAGATTATCGCGTTGATGAAGTTGTCATCATTGAACGTGAACAAAAAGGTAAATTGGCGGGCTCAGCCACAAGTTTTAAACTTGAAGCAGCGATTCAATTAGGTGAATTACCTGTCAGCTTACTGTCTCCTGTCACTATCAAAGAGCAAAACAAGCGCAATCCACCACAGGTTGATTTCGATAGTTTAGATCTTAAAAAAGTGCAGCAGTTAGCTTTTGAAGCCGCTTACGCCCAGCAAAATCGCCGTATTTTCGGCAAAGTTTAAGTAATGCGATGACTCAGGCTCCGAATTCATTCGGAGCCCAATCCCCTATGAATCCATTAAAATACTTAAGCGGTTACAGCCCAGATATCCAACAGCAGGTACAGCAACATCTTGATGCTGGCACATTACCTAAGCTACTGTTGAAACGTCATCCTGTCATACATAGCGTTCGCAGTGATAAAGCGCTGTACGAATACACCCAAGCGATTAAAAACCAATTTTTACGCCAGTCGTCACCACTCTCGAAAGTGATCTTTGATGACAAAATTAACATTAGTCATCATGCACTTGGCTTACATTCCTACGTCGCGCGAGTTCAAGGCAATAAAATCAAAGCTAAGAACGAAATTCGCATATCTTCACGTTTGAAGCGTGTACCAGAGCCTTTATTGCGTATGGTCGTTGTACACGAATTAGCCCATTTAAAAGAAAAAGATCACAACAAGGCTTTCTATAATTTGTGTACTCATATGGAGCCGGATTATCACCAGTTTGAATTTGATTTACGCTTATTATTGACCTGTATCGACGCCAACATATCCCCTTATTGCGCAGATAAAGCCGACACTTGACCTTAGTATATTTTTTAGCCACTTGACTGATAATAGTTTTCATTTAAAATATTGAAGTATCTCACGCTGCAGAATTCAGTAACGACAATGACGAAACAGAATATCGATAAACTTTTGAGCAAGTGGTGTAAAAAACAAGCTAAAAAATTACTCAAAACACAGGCGAGATCTGTTTCAAGTTCAGGAAAAGCGATTCCATCCTTATCTCATCTGAACACCCTGACTGATAAATCTTTGACGAATAAAAAAGCTCAGCGCAAGCACCTCACCAAATTACTCACGAAGCACATTTCACAACAAGAATTTGCCCATAGCAATAAATCCGCACTCAAGAAACAGTTAAAACGGGCAAAGGCTAAGTTTATTGCCGCTAATGATGCAACATTTTCATCGACTATGATTACTCGGCTCACTCCTTTACCCACAGAACACAGCTTTGCATTACGTCCTTTTAAAAAGTCTCCCTGCGGTGGCTGCCCCGCTCTAAAAGGTAAACTGTGTAAGTGTGCATTGAAAGTGATGCAAAGACGCCAAGCAAGCTGATAGACGCTATTTAACGCTGTGTATTTAGTTCTGTTCAGTCCCTAATAAAGCGTGCTAGTTAGCTCTAAAGGTCATCAGCTGCCAAATTGAGTCTCTTAACAGTCAAAAGAATAACTCGCTATAACACCCTAACTGAAGCTCACCACATCCGCTCTATTTATCCCCTTCTGTGTAATCGCTATTACTGCGGATCGAATAAATTTAAAGCTTCCTTACAACTCGAAGAATACTTGTGATAGCAGAAAAATATTTACAACAAGAAGAATGATGGAAACAAAAATGCCGATGAAATTTGCATTTCATCGGCATTGATAAACTCTTCTAGAAAAGCCAGTTCTATCGTTTATTCAGACTTGGCGAGACTTAGTTCTATTAGCCAAGGTTCATCATAGCTTCACGACTCTTCACCATATTGGTAAATGTGCGTAAGTCTTGATTCGCTAACTTGCTAGACATAGGAATATCCGCTTTCAACGGATCAACAGGTTTACCATTGATATGGAATTCATAATGTAAGTGTGGACCCGTTGAGCGACCAGTATTACCAGATAAAGCAATCACTTGGCCTCGAGTCACTCGCTGACCTTTACGCACAAGCGCCTTAGATAAATGCAGGTAACGGGTACGGTACTTACCACCGTGGTCAATCACAATATACTTACCAGCGAACTGGTGATCAGTCACTAAACTAACAACACCATCACCAGGAGCAATCACTTTAGTGCCTATTGGCACTGAAAAGTCGGTTCCGTTATGGGGTGAAATACGGCCAGTAATTGGATGTTTACGATATGGATTAAAACGAGAACTCATGCGAGGTTGTTTAGCTAATGGATAACGCTGGAACGCACGCACTAAACTCTGGCCCTTGGCATCGTAATAACTGCCGTCAGTATATTGAAATGCACTAATTTCAGAACGACCAGTTTTAATACTCACGCCTAAAATTTGGCTACTGCCCGTCGCTTCACCTTCAACATATTGATCATTTACCAAAACAGAGAATTTATCGCCAACACGTAAATCACGCGCGAAATTCAATTTTTCTTTGAGTAAATCTTCAATCCGCTGAATGTCTGCCGCAGCTAAGCCCATTTTTTGTGCAGAGACGTAAAACGAACCTTTAATATCGCCAGATATAATACGATTTTGCCAAACGCCTTCAACGTTGACTTCTTCAACATTAAAACTGCCGTCTTCATAACGTGTAAACACCACTTGGCGAGCGGCGTTAAAATAAAGTTCTAATTTCTGTAATTGGCCTTCGTTATCGAGCCAAAATTGCATTCTGTTACCAGGCAATAAGGTATCAAGTGCCAAAATATTTAAATCAGCTTCTAACACCTTATACATGGTCTGCTGATCAACACCCGCTTTCGAAAATAACCCACTTAAGGTATCACCAGAAACGATAATTCGCTCAAACTGTGGAGCGTTATTAATAAGGGCTGCTTGATCTTGGACTTCAGGTTCAGAAACTTGGGGGAGAATATTTTCAATATCGAGGACAACAGGGATACGCTGAGCAGTTGGCACAACATGACCATTATTCGGCATTAACATAGCAGCGCCAATCAACAAACCACCCATTAATAGAATGTTTTTTTGGGTCGATGATAAGTTCTGCAAACGGGTTTGCGATAAGTTGATAAAGTTGGGTTTGCCTGTCTGCAACGCTTTTCACCTTTCGTTAACTTTGCGTTTTATTTTTGAACCAGTCCCTATGAGGGAAGCCCGAATTTTTTCCAACTTATCCCAAAAATCCCATTATGACAAATGCTATTTCGTACTTTTACCTGACTATTAACAAGAAACATGCGCCAGTTGGCATTTTCAACTCAGTTTGCGCACATTATCCTAATGTTAAACACGCAAGAGTCACAATAAATAACATATACAAAACAGCAGGTTATTTATTGGACTCTGAGAGAACGAGCGACTAAGGCAAAACTATCGTCATTTCGCTCCCATGTGAGGTTTTATTGATGTCGATGCGAGTATTTATCTGCTCTTTCATCTCAGAAACGTGCGAGATCACCCCTATCATGCGGCCCGAAGACTGCAGATCCATCAAGGTTCGAATCGCCAATTCCAATGAATCTTGGTCTAAACTGCCAAAGCCTTCATCGATAAATAAGGTGTCGAGTTTGATCCCCCCGGCATAAGCTTGCACCACATCGGATAGCCCTAACGCCATGGACAAGGCCGCCATAAAACTTTCGCCGCCGCTTAAGGTTGCCACAGGGCGCACTTTTGAGGTGTAGGCATCTTCCACTTCTAACTCGAGCCCAGACGCCTTGTTGCCCTTTGCTCTATCTTCCTTACGCAGCAAGCGATAACGTCCCTTACTCATCAGATGCAGCCTATGGCTCGCTTCGAGTAACACATCGTCGAGCAGTACGCTTAACACAAAACGCTGCAAACTGATCTTATTGCCTGTTTTCCCATTCGCCACATCGGCAAGCGTGCCGATAACCGCATATTCATCATCTAACGCCTTAGCTTTCGTATCTGCAATACTGAGCTGGGTTTGGGTTTGTGTCAGTAGTACTGTTCGAGTGTGAAGTAACTGCCATGCCTGCTCTGCTGCGTATAATGCTTGCTGCGCCGACTCAAGCTCGGCAGCGAGCTTAATGCTATCGGGTGGTACTTTATCTTTGAGCTTCAGCGCTAACTGCTCGCACTGCACCTTAGTCAAAGCACTGCGCTGCTGGTAAGCCTCAATCTCGCTGGCTAATGCATGCAGTTGATCTTCATCCAGCATGGCCGCTAATAAGGCCTGTTGGTCGGTAAATCCCGCTGCGACTAATTGCTGATTGAGTTGCTGCTGGGCACGCGTTTGCTGAGCTAATGCCGCCTCTGCGGTATTTTCAGCACCATTAAGCGCCGCTTTAGCTGCAACAAAGGTTTGCCCTGTTTGTTGCTGAAGCGCCCTCACGTCAGCAATCTGCTGTTTAATCTGGCTTATCTGTTGCTGGTTTTGCGTGATTGCTACGGTTAATGCCTCAAGCGTTGCAAGCGCAGGCGGGACGCTTTGCTGCATATGCGCCAACTGCCCCTGCAATAAATCCACTTTAGATTGCAGCGCACTGTCGTGTGTTTGTCCTTGCTCCAGCTTTTGTTGCAGATGCGTTTCCTGCGCGTGCAACAATACAATTTCTTGCTGTAACTGCTGCAAATCTTGATGAGCTTGCTCAGCTTGCGTGAGTGAGAAAGCATATTGCGACAAGGTATGCGCATGTTCATCTTGAGAAATATCAACCGCTGTGCCCAATTGGGCCGCGAGATCTTGCGCTTGTTGCTGCAAGGTTTCTAACTGTGTCTGTAATCCGCGATATTCCGCTCTGGCTTTGCTCAGGACTTCTTGGGCCGTCGTTTCAGCGTCTTGGGCCAATTGCAGCGCTTCATCACTTGGGAGCGGCTCTTGGCTCTGTGCTGGCTGTGGATGGGTTTGGCTACCACAGACGGGACAAGGTTCATCTTGCTGTAATTGCCGCGCTAAAATGGCTGCCTGTCCTTGGTGCCAAGTCATTAATAAGGCTTTATGCGCAACCTGTGCTTGCTGATGCTCGGCATTGAGTTGTTGCCCTTGCGCTTTCGCATTGGCAAGTTTTGCCTGTGTCGACGATACCCTTGCCGCCACTTGTTGCCATTGCTGATAAGTCGACAATAACTGCTGTTGCTGCTGGTGCGCCTGTTGCAATGAGAGACGAGTGTCGCTATTGGCCTGCAATGGTGGCAAAGCCGATTCCAGTTCACGGCGTTTTTGGGTTGCGGCGATTAACTCATTTTTACTGATCTGAAGCTGTGCTTTAGCTTTAACTAACTGTGCATGCTCTTGCTCGAGGGTTTTATTGAGTCTATCCAGTTCTCTTAGCTGCGGCCCTAGCGCATTCAGTTGCTGTTTGGCTTGTTCCTGCTCCAGTAGCGACGCTTCCAATACGGGTAAATCTTGCGCTTTGAGCTCGGCATCATCAAAGGCTTGCTTGGCTTGAGTCAACGCCGTTTGCACATGGCTAAAGGCGAGACTGGCAGCTTTTGCTTCTTGTTCACGGGCTAAAAACACCTCAACCATAGGCGCTAAACGCTGCGCTTGTTTGGCTAAGTTCAGCTTATGGGTTTGTGCAGCGATACTTTCTTGCTGCGCCTCGAGCGCTGCTGCGGTTTGAGTTAAGGTATCAAACTGCGCAAATTCAGCCAGTAGATGCTGGGCGGCATCGCTGGCTTTAATCACTAATTGCTGCTGTTGTAATGCCTGTTCCTTAGCACTTTGAGCGAGTGCAAGTTCAGGCGTGAGCTTAGCTAATTCACTGCTTAGCTCGTCATCGGATGCTAGGCCAGCACTTTGTAAAATACCATCGCGGCGACTGCGTTGATCTTTCACTAAGCCGCTAATATCGGCAGCCTTATTTTTTAAGGTATCTTCAATCCGGCGATAAATATGCGTTTGAAATAATTGACTAAATATCAGCTCACGCGCTTTAGAGTCCGCCATTAATAATTCGCGAAACTTACCCTGAGGTAATACCATCACTTGGCGAAACTGCTCCACATCGAGCCCAGTCAAAGCTTCAATCTCAGCGGTGGCCTCGGACACTTTGCTGGCAACTAATAAGCTTTCATTGCCATCGGCGTCAATTTTAAAGAGCTGCGCTTCAGGCTTTTGCACTGTCGAGCCGTCACCGCTTTTCTTAACTCTGTCTTGCTCTGGCACCCGGCGAATACGATAGCTGTTACTACCGAGCAGAAAACTGAAAGTGACTTCTGTTAGTAAACTATCGTCGGCCATATCACAGCGCATCTGGCTGCCTTCACGCTCATTACCTGTGGTTTTGCCATAGAGCGCAAAACAAATGCCATCGAGCAAGGTCGTCTTACCCGCGCCTGTAGGCCCGTTGATTAAAAATAATGGATTGGTTCCAAGGGCGGTAAAATCAAGTGTCTGAGTCGATGCAAAGGGGCCGAAGGCTGACATTGAAAGGCTAAGGGGTCTCATGCTTGGCGCTCCTCATTGTGTAGCTTAGTCAGGAGGTCATCCATCACGGCTTGCTGTGCTTGCGTTAAAGATTCACCAGACACTTGAGAGAAAAAGTCACAGAACATATCCATCTCGCCTTTTTTGATATGATCCCGGCTCAAGGCGACTTGCTGCTGCCCCGCCATCAAGCCTGTACGCTCTAAATGCAGCACATTCGGGTAGATCGCCCTGAGTTTGCCCATAGCGTCTAAAATGGCATGTTTATCGAGGAGCCTGACCATAAGGTAATCTTCACGCTTGATATCCGTTTTACCTTGGGCGAGTAAGGTGTCTAACTCCCCTTCTAAGATGCGAACATCACGCATCGACGTTAACGGCAATAAACGGATATCAATCGGCGTTTGCGTGCCCAGTTCGACTAAGGTCACCGACTTGTGTTGATGTTGTTCGCTAAAGGAATACTTCAAAATCGAGCCAGAGTAGCGCACATGCTCGGCGCCTTTGTATTGCGGTCCGTGTAAATGCCCAAGGGCGACATAATCAAACTCAGTAAAGAGCTTTGGCGATATTTTATCGGCGCCACCAATACTGAGCGGCCGCTCTGATTCGGATTCGCTGCCACCATCCAAAAAGCAATGGCTGATCACCACTTTGGGTAAGCCTTGGCTATCGTGCTGACGCACTTTTGCCAGCAACACATCCATGGCCATTTCGTGGCTCGATGCCTCACACTCAAACACTTGCCGCACTGTGGCAGGTTCAGCGTAAGGCAAGGGATAAAAAACCACATCACCACTTGTACTCGACAATGTAATAGGCGGAATGTCAGCACTCAAAGGCCCAATAATATGTAACCCGCTTGTCGCCATTTGTTTTGCCGCAAACCCTAAGCGCTCGTGGCCATCGTGGTTACCGGCAATCATAATCACTTGCAGGCCTAAATCTTGTACTAAGCGGTTGAGCACATCATCTAACAGCGCAACCGCGTTTGCTGGCGGAATCGATCTGTCATAAATATCCCCCGCCACAATCACAGCATCCACCTTATGCTCATCTGCTAAGGCAATAATTTGCTCGAGCACAAAGGCTTGATCATCCAGTAATGATTGATTGTGTAACTGACGACCTATGTGCCAGTCCGAGGTGTGGATAAATTTCATAATCGCTCTTTTAAAGAAGTGGTAGCGCTAAACCCAAGCGCATGTGCCGGTACATCAACGCAAAAATAAGGCAGACGAGATAGACACTGCATGCAAATCGGGTTAAATCGTATTAAATAAAGACATAGCGTTAAAATGCACATAGAAAATTAGAAGCCCAAAAAGTGCATTAAAATTGACAGGTTATACTATTCAAAAACCTTGAAAGAGTATACCTATTGCAAAGTAGGAAGAGGCGTTGCGATCCTCTTTAGAGGATATTCTAAGCAATATCCACCTCAGCTAAACTTATGAGCCAAGGTGAACGTCACTCAGATAAGATAAAGATAAAAATAAAAATAAAATAAAATAAAATAAAATAAAATAAAATAAAATAACTTAAGCTTACGCGCGAAGATTAACTAATCCGCCGTTTAAGGCTGCGCTTATTGATAAGAAACAATCAATTAGAATAAGTGATATTGCGTTGCGAGGAGTTTAAAGCTCATGGCAAGGGACATAGTCACGACCAGTGGCTTGATAATCTTCGTGCCTTTAGTCACAACCAGACGAGAACCCAAAGTTGCGCCAATCGCTTGTCCTGCGAGCATGACCCCCCCCAATAACCAAATCACTTTGCCGCCCAAGGCGAAGAAAATCAGCGAAGCTATGTTGGTTGAGAAATTAAGTAGTTTCGCGTGAGCCGTAGCCTTAGCCAGACCAAACCCCGCTAACGATACAAACGCCAGCGCAAAAAAGCTGCCAGTGCCAGGACCAAAAAAACCATCGTACAATCCCACACCTAACGCGGCAGTGAACGCAAACGCGGTAGGTGTCAGCACTTGATGCTTATCGTCTTCAGAAATCTTTTTCGAAAATAAGAAGTAACAACCAATTGCCAAAATCAAAAATGGCAACATTAATTCCAGCACTTTGGTATCGACGAGTTGAACGAGAATCGTGCCTAATGCCGCGCCGATGAACGCACAGATCAAGGCTAACTTTACGGATTTAAGATCCACTAACCCTTTGCGGACGAAATACAAGCTCGCAAAAAAACTACCACCACAGGCCTGCAGCTTATTTGTGCCTAATGCAACCGCAGGCGGCAAGCCAGCCCACATGAGTGCAGGAATCGTCAACAAGCCACCGCCACCGGCGATAGCGTCGATAAAACCTGCCACCATAGCGACGGCAAAAAGTATCGCAGCGATTTGTAGCGTCAGTTCAAATTCCATAATGATTTATTATTCTTCTGATAAAAAAAGGGAGTGATTGCTAGGCATTAGACTGCGTTTGCCAAATAAACGCAAAGGAGTTATTGTCGTCACTGCGTGAGTTAAACTCACACAAAATCTGTAATCCTGTTCTAATTCCCCAACTGTAGGACATCAAATGTTGACCGAACTGCCGCCACTCAATTCCCTCCGAGCTTTTGAAGCGGCTGCACGCTTGCAGAGCATGACATTAGCCAGCAAGGAGCTGCATGTCACCCATGGTGCGGTCAGTAAACAAATCCGAGTATTAGAGGATTATTTGGGTTTTGCGCTTTTTGTGCGCCTACATAAAAGAGTCAGTTTAACCGATGAAGCCAAGCGCTATTTGCCCCATGTCCAAGCCGCGCTGCAAACCCTGTCAAGTGCAACGAGTGACCTACGCCGCCAGCCTTCTAAGCCACAAACCTTAGCCATCAATGTGCTGCCAAGCTTAACCATTAATTGGCTCATTCCGAGAATGGAGCAGTTTAAGTCCCGCCATCCGCACCTTTATGTTGATTTGTCGATTGGTGACTTTGCCGTGGACTTTAGCCAAGGCCGTTATGATATTGCGATTCGCAGCTGCACAGCTATTCCTAAGGGCGCGAATTATATCAAGCTGATGGATGAAGATTTGTGTTTAGTTTGCGCGCCATCGTTAGCGCCAAAACTACAAAACATCGAGGATATCAATCACGTCACCTTACTGAAACACACTACAAGACCCGAACTGTGGGAATATTGGGCAGAAAAAGTGGGCTTAACACTCACCCAAGCACAAACCTTTGGCGTCGAGCATTTCTACATGCTGAGCCAAGCCGCCGCCAGTGGCATGGGTGCAGCGCTTATTCCGCGATTTTTTATCGAAGAGCAATTGGCAAACGGCAGCTTAGTCATCCCCTTCGACGCCCCTTTCACCAGCCCCTATCGCTATTACCTGCTCACGCCCAAGTCCCCTAGCTTGCCGTTAAAAGCCCAAGCTTTTATCGACTGGTTGTTAGAAGTGTTTGCGCCTTATCGCCACTAAACAACATTTGGAATGTCACAGTTTCAGCAAGCTGCGATAACGCTCTATGTGACAAATGAGACTATGAAGTGCTGAAAAAAATGCAGCAAATGATCGCAGAAAAACGGTAATAAAAAACCACCAAGAAGGTGGTTTCAAACTCAAAGGTCAAAGCAAATCAGCATCAGTGATTGCAATGAGCACCGTGGACATGTTCATGGTCATCATCGTCCATAAACTCGTCGTCACCGTCTTGGTGTTGCATTACGCCCCAACCGTCGGTCATGCCACCGAATTCGGCAGCAAAATCATTCAACATGACTTCTTGCTCAACCAAAGTATCGTAATCAGGTACCATATTGAGGCAAACAATGATTTCCCACTTGCCCAGCTCATCATTCAGATTCAACTCAAGCTCGCCTTGCAAGTCAGAATTTGTGAGTTCTTCTAACGCCGTTTCGGCATCGCGCTGATCATCAAAAACCAAAAAGAAATCAACATCTAACTCTTTCGTTAAATCGATTCCTGCTTCAGCCATTGCGGCCAGCATTTTACCATTGTCATCATCTGGAAATTGCATATCTTGCTCCACTGTTTCAGGCTTATTCTGCCGCAATGATTTGAACTGATTCACCATTAAAGCTGACGATATCGCCCGCAATAATTTTTTTACGCTTACGAGTTTCAACTTCACCGTTCACAGTGACTTGACCTTCCTCGATAAAATGCTTGGCTTCGCCGCCAGCATTGCTCATGCCCTGCACTTTTAATACTTTGTACAATTCAATGAAATCTTCGCCAGAATGCAAAGCCAATTGATTAATTTGCGCCACTTAATACACGCCTTCTAAAAATAAACCTGCGGCATTATACCAGCACCGCATAAAATCCGCTGAAGATAATTTGGCTAGAGACGTCTTTCATCGGCAAGTAAGCCGAAGACCGATTCATCAAGCCAGTTTTCACCGACTTTGAATTGCTGCCTGAGTAAGCCTTCAAGCCTGAAGCCACACTTTTCAAGAACCCGCGCCGATGCATGATTATCTTTGGCGCAATGACCAACAAATTTATGCACATTAAAACTTAAGCAGGCCCAATCAATAACCGCCATTAAGCTCTCAGTCGCATAACCTTTGCCGTGGCCCTCTGCGGCCAGTAAGTAACCCACTTCTGCACGCTGCTCATCAAGGCTTTGACAATAAAGGCCTGTTAATCCGACAAATTGCCCTGTATCGACGGTCTCAATCACTAAGGTGAGCCAATCGCCTGAACCGTAAAACCAAGTATCGGAGCGCTGCTGAAACTTACTGCGGATCACCTCTTGCGACTCTGGCACTCGCACATAGCGATTAATCTCAGGATCGCTGTGCAACGCATAAAACTGTTCCCAGTCGCTATCTTGTAAGCTCCTGAGTTTCAATCTATCGGTGTAGAGTTCCAGCATAGTGACTCCGTGATGAGCAGATAAAACAAAAACGGCAGCAAACGCTGCCGTATCAAACAAGCTGTATCAAATAAGCCGTAAAACTTACGCGCGGCTGGTCACTTCGAGTAAATGAAAACCAAATTGCGTTTTAACTGGACCTTGCACTTCGTTTAATGGCGCGCTGAAGACAACTTCATCAAACTCTCTCACCATCATACCAGGACCGAATGACCCCAATTCGCCGCCTTGGGCACCTGATGGGCAAGAAGAGTGCGCGCGAGCAATTTGAGCAAAATCCGCGCCTTCCAATATTTGCTGTTTCAGCGCTTGACACTGCTCTTCGCTGCTGACTAACAAATGTCTTGCTGTTGCCTGGACCATAGTAAAACTCCTGTGAGGATCATGAGACATTTGCCCCAAATATCATTGATATTCCCATTAAAACATCCGTTTTAACAGGTTTTGAATCAACAGTATAAAAACTTTCTGTTGAATAAAAAAGTCTTAAAATGCCGTCATTCACATCAAAGTCAAATAACGGCATATTACGGGCTAAGCCTGTTTAGACGCTATCCAACGGTCAATTTTATTTTCCATAACCGCCATAGGTAATGAACCTGAGGTGAGGATTTGATCGTGGAACGCTTTTAAATCAAATTTATCACCCAAGGCTTTTTCAGCGCGGGCTCGCAGTGCCAGGATCTTCAGCTGGCCGACTTTGTAAGACAAAGCTTGACCAGGGATTGCCATATAGCGCTCCACTTCAGCGACTATGTCACTTTCAGCCATCGGCGAGTTATCTTTCATGTACTGAATTGCTTGTTCACGACTCCAGCCTTTTGAATGAAGACCGGTATCCACCACTAGGCGCATCGCACGCAGCATTTCATCGGAAAGCTTGCCAAAATACTGATAAGGATCAGTAAACAAGCCCATCTCAATACCTAAGTACTCAGCATAAAGTGCCCAACCTTCCTCGAATGCCGTATAACCACTAAAACGCTGGAACTCAGGCACACCAGTTAGCTCTTGCTTGATCGCAATTTGGAAATGATGCCCAGGAGCAGCCTCATGCAAAGATAAGGTCGTCATGCCCCACTTTGGCTGCGCCTTAAGATTATAAGTGTTGATATAGAACACACCTGGACGACTGCCATCCACCGCTGGTGATTCGTAAGAAGCACCCGCTGCAGATTGCTCTCTGAAACTTTCAACTGGCTTAACCACGTAATCAGCTTTAGGCATCACATTAAAGTAGTTAGGGAGCACTTGATTGATTTTATCTTTCAACACCATATAACCATCAATCAAACCTTGACGGTCGCTGTAGAAATACTGAGGTTCGGATGATAAAGAGGCGAAAAATGCCTTTAAATCGCCCTTAAAACCGACTTGCTCACGTACCTTATCCATCTCAGATAAAATTCGCGCCACTTCACTTAAGCCAATTTGATGAATTTCATCCACAGACATAGTGGTGGTCGTATGTGAGTTAGCCAGATGCTGATACCAAGCTTTGCCGTTAGGTAAACCAGACCAACCATCAGTCGCCCGCGACTTAGGTAAATAGGTTTGCTTAAAGTAATCACGCAAGTCCGTCAACGCTGGCACGATACGCTCGGCTATCATGGCTTGATAACGGGTGGTCAATTCGGCTTTATCTTGCTCAGAAAAACTCTCGGGGAAATGTTGAATGGGTGAGTAAAAAATACTCTGAGTCGCATCAGTCGTTAGCATAGCGTCTAACTGGGGAATAATGCGCTCTACTAACACCCGCGGTAGCACCACTTTACTTTCAATGCCTTGATTCATCCGATTTTCAGCAAGCGTTACCCACTTGATAAAACCATCAACCCTCTGTTCCCAATTACGATAATCATCGACAGTATTAAAAGGTTGCGCACTTTCGCCACTACCAAGCTGCACCATAGTAATGACAGTGCTATAGAACTGGCTTATCGGCATAAAACGTGAAGGGAAAGTTTCGTCAACTAACGCCATATCTCGGTCATAGACAAACAGGTCATAACTTAACTGTAGATCCGCGGGCAGTTGTTTTGGATCTATCGCGCGCACCTGGGCTAAATAGTGAGAGTTAAGATCATGGCGAGCTTTGAGGTAATCCTCAGTTAAATCACCACCGAAATCAGCGTTATAGTCATTAACACCAACAAAAGTAGCGTAAATAGGCTCAAGCTTTAGGTAATCTTTAAAATAAGCATCCACTAGCGATAAATAGCGCTGCTCTGCTGTTTGTGTTTCGCCCTGCTCAGCAACGGCATTTGATTGACTGTTTTCTTGAACTGCCGTGGCTTCAGGCTTAGAACAACCTTGAAGGGCAAAAATTAACGCTATCGATCCTGCCAATAAACCCAATTTCATTTTATTATTTCTCCTTTTTGGCCCGCTATTGCAGAACTGTTTCTATACTTAGTTCAAGGTCTGCTATCGGAGTTAATCTATGATCTACTCGTTCCGCAACTCAGGTTTCAGGGATCCAGAAACTGGAGTCTATAACCAAACCTATTTCATGGAAGTATTCAACCGAGAATGGCATCGTCATATAAGAGAACACCAAAGCTTGGCACTATTGTATCTGTGCCCTCACATTCATGAAACCGTCAAACAACCCCATTTACTCGAATTCTTTACCAAACAAGTGCAAGAAGCACTATTAAGAGCAACAGATATGATAGCTAGACTTGATCATAATCACTTCGCACTGGGTTTATTCAACATAGATGAGGTGGGAACAGAGGTAGTGTTAAAACGAATAGAACAACAAATTTATGATTTCAATCAAAATTTTGGTAAAAATCATAAACTGACAATCGATTATAAACTGGCCGCCTGCATTTGCTTGCCAACACAAGAAAACAAAATCGAATCGCTCTTCAGCAATGTCAGCCAACTCTCACAAGATCTTGAAAAAAATCATGATCAATCTCAAGCTTTAATCCGCTTACAGTAAATTTTTGACATTAAATTACATCAAATAAAAAGCCCCTTACGGGGCTTTCAAATCTGATACAAAACTGCCAAGCACTTACAGTGTGATGTTATGCATACGTGCTTTCTCTTTGATATAAGAGATATAGCTTTTTGCACTCTTCTCAGTCTTTTTATCGTTGGCAGCTAATACTGCACGGTTATAAGCTGACTTGTACTGTTTCAAACTTAAATGAGCCAAAGCTAATTCGAAGTTTGCTTCGCCAGGATGATCAATACCCATAGATATGGCTTTTTCAAGCACAGGGATCGCTGCAGTGTATTGTTCATTCAAGTTCAGTAAGCGACCTTGTTTCAAGTAAGTCTTACCATCATTGCTGATAGCTGCAGCTTTACCATAATACTCAGCGGCTTGTTTAAACTCTTTTGCATTCTGATAAAAACCAGCCAAAATCTCTAGAGACTTAGCATCCTCAGCGATCAAGCCCGATTTCATATGCTTCTGATAGACTTTAGCGGCTTGATATGGAGCACCTTTCTGTGCCATCAATTGTGCTAAACGAGTAATGTTACCCGCACTATCTAAGAAACCATTTCTATAAGCTAAATCGTAAGTTGCAAGAGACTTGTCATAGTCTTCAACCATCAGATAAAACTGCGCTAATTGAACCCATAATCTGCCATCATCCGGGAATAATGGCACCATGACTTCTAACACGCCAACAGCTTTCTTATACTTCTTTTGATTGAAGTAAGAAGTTAGCTTCATCTGATATAAGCCTTTATCAGGAGTCTCAGCTAATGAAAGACCTTTATCGGCCACTTCAATCACTTTATCCCACTGTTTTAGCTCAGAGTGTGCAATACCAATACGACGATAAATTTGAGAGTCAGCTTTACAAGTAAAATCCATCCACTTGTAATAGTAAGGAATCGCTTCCTTAAATTTCTTCTCTTGTAACAGTAAATCCGCATAAAGACGCATGGTCGCAGCATGATCTGTTCCACCTAAAATATCAGCTTCAACAGCTTGTTTTAGGTACTTGATCGCAGTATCCATTTTGCCTTTCTCGGCATAAAAGTTACCTAGCATGCGTGCAACATAGGCTTTATCGAAATCGTTCTTTGCATTTGCTTCGAGCAAAATAGCAATGGCTTCGTCCAGCTGACCATTGGTATAAGCTTCAAACGACTTCTGAACTTTTTTCGCAGCGCCTTCACCTACAGCTTTAGATTGACGTTTATCGATCTCACACTTTTCAGCTGCTACCGCAGATGAAACAGATAATCCGCCACAAATAGAAAGCAATAATAGAGCTGCGATTTTATTAACATTACGCATCGTTATTTGCCTCCTTTATCTAAGGTAAAGTCCAGCTGAACCGTCTGACCTGGTTGCTTCAGTGGCTTGCCATCAACAATCTTTGGCTTGTACTTCCACTTCTTCAGTGCTCGGATCGCTTCTTTATCAAATAAACGTTTTGGCTCTGCTTGAATAACTTCAACGTCATCGATACCACCGAGTTCGTTGATAGTGAAGCGAAGTTGTACCCAACCTTCTTTACCATCACGAGCCGCAGCAATTGGATACTGTGGTTCGATACGAACGATAGGCGTAGCATCACCATCGCGAGTCATCATGTTGCCTAATTTAAAACCAGTACTTGCACCACCAGCCTCTACACCACCCATATTGAACGACATTGCTGTATCAATATTACTTGATGAATCAGGTGGCGTTGTATCAGGCTTCTGTGGTTGCTCTGGTGGTGGTGGTGGCTTAGGCACTACCCTTGGCTTATTCTGTGCTTTTGAATCCTGTCTATCCATAGTGATTTCAATTACAGGGGTCTCGGCCGATGTTTCGCCGCGCTGTGCGCCGCCACCGACCAAGAACGCCATAAAAGCGAACAGACCAAAAGTCACAGCAGCACCAATAATGATCGATACTAGTGCTCTTAGCATATTAATCGTTCCCCGCAGATACCGAAATTTTATCTATACCAGCTGCTTTCACTTGGTCTAGAACTTTAACAACTAAGCCGTGCATTGCGTCTTTATCAGCCTGAATCAATACAGCTGCTTCAGGAGCTTCAGCCAGCATACGCTCAACGTTTGCTGTTACACGTTCGATATCAACCTGACGGTTTTCCATCATGATCACGCCTGTTTTACTGACGCCGATAAAGATGTTAGCCGAAGGCTTTGAAGTCGCTTGTGAAGCTTTTGGTTTGTTGTAGTCCAAACCAGATGGTTTCACGAATGACGTTGTTACAATGAAGAAGATTAGCATGATGAACACGATGTCGAGCATCGGTGTCATATCAATTTGCGCTTCCTCATCTATACTGGAATGCTTTTTACGTGCCATGTTCAATCTCTCTCTAGTGGTGCGGCATGCTGTCTTTTAGCTTTTCTAAACTGATTTTCATTTTGGCATCGAGGCGAGTACTGAAGAATACTCCCGATAATGCTGCAACCATACCTGCCATCGTAGGCATAGTCGCCATAGAAATACCAGCCGCCATCAAACGAGCATTACTCGTCCCCTGAACTGCCATCACATCGAACACTGAAATCATACCTGTTACGGTACCTAACAAACCTATCATTGGACAAATTGCCACTAAGGTTTTAATAATCAGCATACGTGCATTCAAATCTTGCTTCGCTTGGGACATCCAAGCTTCACGGATGCGGTGTGCATACCAAGAGGTCGTTTCCTCTCTGGCGTCCCATGCAGCTATGATTGCTTTATGTTGCTTTGGTGATATCCAATTAAGATACCAATAACGCTCAAGCATCAATACCCACATTAAGAACAGAACACCCGCTACAAGCCAGAGGACGTCGCCTCCGGAGGCCATGAAGCCCCTGACGGAATCCCAAATGTCCATCAGGTATAGCGTCATTAGTCAGCCCTCTTCTCAGCATGTGCTGCGATAATACCAGCGCTTTGCTCTTCAAGGATCTGAACGATTGACTTACTACGGGCAACAACCACTGCATGCATTAACATTAACGGCAGAGCAGCAACCAGACCTTGAACTGTAGTGATAAGCGCCATAGAAATACCGCCAGCCATCAGTTTTGGATCGCCAGTACCAAATAATTGGATACTTTGGAAGGTTGCAATCATACCCGTTACTGTACCTAACAGACCCATCATAGGTGCGATAGCGGCCAATACTTTGATGATTGAAATACGCGCTTCCAATGCTGGGGTTTCTTTAAGAATCGCTTCATCCAATTTCAACTCTAACGTTTCAACATCAACGTCTTTGTTTTCTTGGTAAACTTTCAAGATACGACCTAAAGCGTTATTGCCAGGCTTATCGACGTTCTTACGTTGGCTATTCACGCGAGCACCAATAATCGTCATAGTGACAAGGCGTTCGATAGAGATTAATAAACCAAGTGCCAACAGAGCAATAATGATGTAACCAATAGTACCACCAGCTTCTAAACGATCTTCAAAGCTAGCTTTGTTGGTGAAGATGTTTAGCAGCACGCCGCGTGCAGGGTCAACATAGAATGGCGCAGTACCCGAAGTGATTTTTTCCCAGTCAGCAACAGCGCTAACTTGGTAACCTTCTGGTTGTTGAGATAACTGCTGAATTAAACCTAACTCAGGGTTATAAACAACGTACTTACCATCAGCAGTTAAGTTGTAAGCACCAACACGATGGATAGTCGTTGTTTTAACGCTACCGTCGATTCCAGTAACTGAACCTTCAAACTTAACAACCTTGCCAGACTCAGCCATTTCAAACAGCTGTTCTTGCCAAAATTGCTCTAGCTCTTCAATTTTAGGTAATTGTTTACGTGCACCTAAATCAGCGATGAATTTATCACGATTTGGGTATTGAGCACTGATGTTTGAGCTTGCCAGTTTACCAGCGAAATCACCGGCTTCACCTTTAACCACACCAAACATCTCACCCAAGTCACCTTGAGCAGTTTTCAGATCTTCTTCTAACTGAGCAATTTTACGCTCGTTATCTAAGAACGCTTGGTTTAAATCTTTACCGCGTTGTTTTTCAGCCGCTAAAGCATCTTTCTCGCGCTTTAACAGTGCAGCTTTATCACCACGTTCAGCTTGGAATTCTTGCTCACGTTTACTGTTGATTTTGCCTTCTGCAGCACGTTCAACTTTAACTTGTTGCAATAATTGGTCAATCGACTTAGGCGCATCTGCAGCGCTAGCCATACCAGCAGTTAAAGAGAAACTTGCAGCCAACACAGCTGTAGTAATTAACTTCTTCATTATTGTGCAGTCTCCGCAGCAGGAATTGGTAACGCAAATAGATCTAGAGCACCTTGTTTACGGGCAATGCGGATACCTTTAGTCAGTTCACGCAAATAGCTGTCATCTAACTTATCCCAACCCTTAGATTCTGGGTTGTACATCCAGCCAGTCTTTTGATCTAAACTCTGTGCATAAAGAGCAACACGACCTAAGTTAAAGAAGTCAACCAACACTTCTTTACCATCTAGGTTTAACTTACCTTGGTTAACAGCAACCGCGCTACCATATTCACGCTCGATGCTATAAGCATCAAGGATTAAACGGTACTTTTCGGCTAAAGTCACTTCAGCAGTATTAAGAAGGTTTTTCAGCTCATTCACACGATTAGTACGTACTTCAGAGTTGAAAGGTAAATCTAATTGAACGAATTGTTCTAATGATTCAACCATTTTAAACATTAATGGCACAACACCTTGGCGAAGTTTATCAACACCATTAATGTCGCTTTGTACTGAATCCATTGTCTTTTGTTGATCAGCAACTAAGCTGGCAACGTAATCGTTATATGATTTCAGTGATTCACGCTCATCCGCGACAGAACCATACTCAAAAAGCATGTCTTGTGCTTGATCGAAATACTTATCAACATTCTTTTGCGACGCTGCAGCATCAGCATGGATCATACTATCCGCTTTCTGCACGTCGGTAAGAGGATCTGCAACCACTAAGTTGCTGCTCGCTAATGCCAGCACGCCAACAAGTGCAGTAGCGATTTTTGTTCTATTGCTTACCTTGGACATAGTTCCCAACCAATTTGAAGTGAATAAAAAGGTTTAACTTACCAGCAACAAAACGAGAAGCAAAAAATGCTCGCCGAAAAAATTACTGTAAGTTCGTCTTTCTCTTGTGATTCTTAGTTTTTTCTTCCCTTTCCTACGCCCTTACAGGCATAGACCCGCTGGCATCATTTCACAAAATGTTGACCTGTGTCAACATTTCGGCCGACTAAAAACTAGTGTAAAGAGGCGCTATGAATAAAAAATTTTACTAAAGGTGATTTTTTAAACAAAATATCACCAGAAAAGTTAATTTAATTGAGAAACCAAAATAAAATATCGATAAAAAACATTAAATTTCATAATCTTGAGATAAATCGCCTTTGATCCAGCTGATTTTGTTAATTAACATTTTTCAACATGAAACTAACTCAAGCAGGTCATCTTTACTTGCATCTAGACTTTGGCATAGAGGATTTTACAGAGGTGGTAGAGCACGGATTAATTAATCAAGACACTTTTACAGCTGTAACTAAAAGTAACTTATCTAACCTAAGATCGGTTTAACAAGCAATTACTGCGATAGCATTAAACTCTGCGTGTACTGGTCAACCCAAACTGGACACTTTTACTTGAGAATTTTCAAACTCTACCGGTGACAGATCGTCATTAGCAGAATGCAGCCGCTCCAAGTTGTAATATTTCATGTAAGCCGTCACATCTTGCTTCATAAACTCCCTTGTTGGTTGATTAACTTTAAAAATCCAATCGTGTTTCAAGCTCCCAAAGAAACGCTCAACAACAGCATTATCCCAACACGCACCCACATCACCCATGCTGGCTCGGATACCATAGCTCGATAGCAGCCTACCGAATTGCTTACTGGTATATTGCGAGCCTCGGTCACTGTGGAATACCAGCCCTCGCGCTGGTTGGCGCAGGTTGTAGGTTTTTATTAATGCCTTGGATATCAAATCTGTGGTCATGCGTTTATCTATGTGCCATCCCACAATCCGGCGTGAATATAAATCCATCACCACAGCCAAATACATCCAGCCTTCACCCGTCTTTAAATAGGTCACGTCACCCGCCCAAACCTGATTAGCCGATACTGGATTAAAGTTCATGTTTAACAGGTTATCTGCCACTGCATCTGAGTGTTTCCGCTGCGTAGTCACCTTGTAAGCACGTCGCTGGGTTG
>NZ_JAUOEQ010000030.1:0-58714 GCF_031931965.1 Shewanella sp. SP2S2-6
TTGGGGGACATTCGCATTATATTTGTCTCATTGTGTGCCCCACAAACTGTTAAATTTTTATCTATAAAAAAGTTACATGTACCGGCAAAGTCGGGCACCCGATAGTGCCATAGGTCACCTCTGATTTTTTGATAGAAAAAACCTAAATCGGAATTAAAGGACTGAAGTTTACCGTACTTGGCGTCATACCAGTCATTCAGCCATACGCAAAGTTGATTGCCTAAGTCATTATCAGGGAGAAGTGATTTTGGTGATAATGGTATTGAAGCATTTCCAAAGTATTTGCTAACCTCGCCGACGGCTTGCATATAACGGAGTGTAATGGGTAAACCTTGCTCAATAAGACGTTGATCTATCTCTTCGAAAACTTCATTAATGATCACTTTTTTACGCAACTAAGACCTCCAAGATATAACGCTTTCTATAGGGCTTGTAGCCATTCCTCATCCTCCTATGATGCAACCTTTCGATCAGCAGTTCAATTAACAAATCAATAAGTTAATAAAACAACGGGATATTAGATTTCCAAATGGCGCATAATGTTAGAAAAGCTTACTTCCAAACTCTTTCAGATAACTTTACATAGGGCAAATCTAGTGAATGAAGAGTGGATGGGGTCTTTGTTCCAAATTGGAATGGGGCAATAGCTTTTTAGCTAAACGAGCAGCAAGAGGGTTAGTAAAATTGGCATTGTTGCACCAGTGACCTTCTAAAACATGGATGTTTTAGTAGAGCCCTCAGGGACGAGTTTATGGCGAGTCACTGGGGAAACAATGACAATTAATGCTGCGTCTTTGGGGCATTTTCGAGTCAAAAAATGCCGTTAATCGGCCCAAATCACTGCTATTTAGGCGGACAATTTAATTATTCATAATAAATCTTTATCGTTTGGTATGAGACGTTATAACTCTCCTACAAGAATCGGTAGATAATTAAAGAGATAAAACGACAAAGAGTGTTCATCAGGAACACTCTTTGTCGTTAGTGGGCAGTTGCTAGATTGCAATTGCTAGCACGGCTCTAAACTCCTGTCTTTATTCGTTTACCACGCACATACCCTGCTCGGTTTTCACATAGGGAGACAGAATAGGCATCATGCCTTTCATCACTTGTAATGGCAGCGCCGAAGTAAAACTAAAATCATCGGATTTACTGCCGGGCACGAAGGCCGTTAAAGTGCCGAAGTATTTATCCCCAAGATAAAACACGAAGGTCGCGGTGCGGTTCATCGCCGTAGTCGCCACTTTTTTACCTTGCTGCATCTGAGTCACGATACGGTTATCACCGGTGCCGGTTTTCCCGCCTATGGCTAACATCTCGCCTTTTTCATCGGTAAAAATGCCCTTCAAACGACGGGCAGTACCGTTTTGCACTACGTTCGCCAGCGCCGCTTTTAAGGCTTGTGCCACTTCATGGCGCATCACTCGCTCACCTTGGGTGTTCTGATTCTCCAGCGTCACTTCATAGGGCGTATCGGCGGCGAAATGCAGCTGATTGATACGCACGGTAGGCAAACGATAGCCATCATTCTGAATAATGCCCATGAGTTCGGCCAAGGCCGCAGGTCTATCTCCCGAGCTGCCGAGCGCCGAACCTAAGGATGGCACCATAGCATCAAAGGGGTAACCTAAACGGGCCCAACGCTGATGTATGTCGAGGAAGGCTTCCACTTCAAGCATCACTTGCACTCGAACGTCACGGGCGTTTTTATGTCGCGTCCTAAATAACCAACGATAAACCTCTTGGCGTTGTGCTTCACTCGCCTGTTTCACATCGTTCAAATTGGCATCGGGATTGTGATTAAGATAATCCAGCACCCACAATTCCAACGGATGCACCCGTGCGATATAGCCTTGATCTGGCAAGTTATATTTATCAGGACCGTACTTGTTATATAAGCTCTTAATACGACCATCGGTATAGCTCACCAGCGGCAATCTTTGCTGCAGAAAAGCCTTAAATGCCGACAGAGGTTCATCGGGCAAGAGGTAGCGATACGCCGACGTTAATTGTTGCTCCGACTGGGATAAACCGTCGAAGAACATCCCAAAACGCTCATTCGCAGCCACTTTTTTATACTTGCGATAAAACTTAGTGACGAAGGTATTACCCTCTCTATCGGCAAATACTCGCAAGTATTCGTCGCGGCGCGGATCTTTATCATTACGCAGCAATTGGGCCATATTGCCCTCGTTTTGCATACTGCTACTGTAATTGACTATGTCGCGCATGAGGCGCACAAACGGCAAATTAATCGAATCCTGCAAAGCTTGATAAAGTGTCGGTGTCTTAACATCTTCCGATTTTTTAAAGTTATTAAACACATGCAAACCACCACCGGTAAAAAACTGCTCACTGGTTGAGGCAGAATATTCCCGCTGTAACGCCGCATCTAACATGCGATCTAAACGTCTGTCAGGATTTACAATCAAGTAATCAATCGCCCAACGGGTTAAGTGATCCCTAGGCTCGATAATGATAGATTCAAGTTCAATACCATGTTTTTTCGAATATTTTTCGTGGATCTCGGCGATGATTTCTAAATAGGTCGCCATCACCCGCAATTTAGCGGTTGAACCCAGTTCCAACTTACTGCCTTCGTTAATATCAAAGGGTTGGTCGGTACTGTCGGTCTGCACACGAACTCGGTTAGCAGTGTCGGTACGCTCGTAAAGCGTAAAGCTATACAGCACGTTTTGCAGTTGGCTTGGCTCAAGTAAACGCTCGCCCAATAAACCCACTTGCTCTGCGGTCGACGCTTGCGCCAGGCTGCGCAAGTAGTGACTCACTTGCTGCTGTAAATCACTGTGTAAGCTACTGTTGACCGTTAAGTCGAGCCTGTCTAAATCGTACAGCCCCACATTTAACATGCCCGCGGTACGAATACGCACTGTATTCACGCCCTTATCTGCGCCCGATTGCGTATTTCGTTGCGGCTTAGTGACCCTAAACTGCAATTTCTGTGCGAGTGCGGCATCGCGCAGACCACGATCAATCAAATAATATTGGCCGAGTAAGCGGATATGACTATCGACTAAGTTTTCAAGATCTTCATGACCTTGCAATAAATAGTATGAAGGGCGACGCTGGGCAATCATCAAGGCGACCACTTGGCGGAATACTTGTCCGCGCTTGGCGGCATTACCCTTGATTTGTGGCGATGCTAACAGCTTGTTTGCAGTATCGAAATCGGTGCCAAACCAGGCCCACAGCCCGTCACCAATACCATGCACTTCACCATGATTGGGCGCCGAGGATAATGGCACAGTGTTTAAATAATCTTGGACGATACGCTTACGAGCGGGTTCAGTATTCTCACCTTGCTGGTACACGCGCACACTGGCCGAGCCAATTTGCAGTAACTTATCCTTGATGCTTAAGGTTAAGCCTTGGGAAGAATGGCGGAATTTTTCAATCTGAGTCGCCAGCGTACTGCCACCGGCGGTGGACACATTCATGCCGACCATCTCTGCAATTTGGCTCATCCCCGCCACCACAAAGCGTGGCCAGTCGATCACCGGATTGAGTTTATCTTCCGTGGTCCATAACTCGCGGTTTTCAATAAACAATAAGGTATTAACGATTTCATTGGGGATCTTATCGTCGTCCTGATAAACCCGTTTGGGATAGGCGAACTCGTACAAATCGGTATTGCGACAATCGAGCAGCGTTAAGCCAGATTGCGCCTTTTCGTGATAAGGCGGGAAAAATCCCAGCTGCGCGTATTCCAGCAAGGCAGGCGAAAACGCCACTTGCTGCGTCACCTGAAAATTCCGTTGCAGTAACCTGTCAATATACTGAGGTAACTTGCTATAGCCATGGCGCTCATCGAAAGGGCCATAACTTGGATAAATCACCGCTGTGCTCGGTAAGTTTTCTAATTCATAGGTGAGCGTCTTAGCATATTGATTGATGTATTTGGCTTGATAAAACGAGGTTTTAACTTCAAGACCAATCAATAGTGCGATACAGCAAATTAAGATAAAAAATAAGAACCAGACCCTGCCCTTAGATCTGGCTTTACGCGGAGTCTTAACCTTCACCTTAGGTTCGGGTTGTGGTGGACGAGGACGATAATTTTCGAACTTCATCTGTGACGGGGAATTAGGCAAAACAGCTCCAAAAAAACACTAAAATAAATATCTTTCATGCAACTCAGCAAATCCGTTGCCACTCAGTAAAACAAGACATCAACTCATTAAGCCACACAAAAAACTCACCGCCAACAACACCCAGCTAGCAAAGACTAATCCCAGATGAACTCACGAAAATGTTTACGGCAAACGGACTCGTAGCTTTCATTTCCACCAATCGCCACTTGCTCACCCTCGCGCATCACTTTACCCTCGCCGTCGAGGCGCACCACCATGTTGGCTTTACGGCCACAATGGCAAATGGTTTTCAGCTCAACCAACTTATCGGCCCAAGCTAATAAATAATGACTGCCGCTAAAGAGTTCGCCCTGGAAATCCGTTCTTAAACCATAACAGAGTACAGGAATATCAATATTATCGACCACATGCGTCAGCTGCTTAACCTGTTCTTTACTCAAAAACTGGCACTCATCTACCAGCACACAGCTTAATGGTGTGGCTTGATGCACATCGCTAATCATCTGAGTCAGATCATCTTGGCTGCTAAAAACCTGTGCATCCGTTTCAATGCCGATGCGCGAGGCCACTTTACCTTTGCCATATCTGTCATCTATGGAGGCTGTCATCACTAAGGTATTCATACCGCGTTCGCGGTAGTTATAGGATGACTGTAATAAGGAAGTGGATTTACCAGCGTTCATCGCCGAATAATAAAAATACAATTGAGCCAAGACTTATACCCTTTAAAAAACGTTAGCGCTTACGCGTCTGCCATCGGAGCCAAATTGGCCGCTAGTCTAACATTGCGCTTCACATCAGAACACTAGCAGCGACTAAGCTTTTATCATGAATTACTGCAACTGCGCTGACTTATCCAGCGTTTTACTCTCCCATCGTCGAGTTAACCAACTCCAGCTCACTTTATTTAATCCTTAGCACGATAAAAGCCATCACCAGTAGCCAAATGATTAAATTTTGTTAACACAAACTTAATTTAACCTTAAATACTGTTTTATAAGGAAATAGTAAATAAAGCTAAATTTCAAAAGTGAGATCTACCTCCAAAGTATTAAGTGTTAATGGGCTTGCGCTCAAAAACAAACATCCTGTTAACAGTAATATTTCATTCGAGACAAATCGTGCTCATTTTAAAAAAAGAAAGTATTCGATAGCTTGCAAATTAAAGCTAACGGTCAAAGCACTAACCTACCCTGCAAACTTTAGTGCTCCACTCCGTCCTTTATGCGCATATTGGATCAAATGGAGATAATGATGAGAATTTTCACCTCTAGAAAACTGGCATACTTAGTGGCTCTAGCACTAACTGGTGCTCTTGTTGGTTGTGGCGATGATGGCAAAGATGGTGTCGATGGGGCTCCAGGCACGCCCGGTATTCCGGGAACACCTGGCACGCCAGGCACCCCTGGAGAACCTGGAACACCACCGCCAGTCACCAGCTCAACGCTGACGAAAGTCAAAGTGATCAGCTACAGCTTTGGCGAAGGCAGTATCAGTTACGAATTTGAAATTACCGATGAGAATAATAATTTAATCAACGGCCTGCAAAACGCAGAGGCAAAAGTCGCGGCGTTAACCGATAAGGGATTCATTAATAACCGTACCGAAAATGATCTTAATGGCGTTGCAGACAATGTGCATATTGGTGGCGCGGCAACTCAAGCGACTGAAGGTGCCACACTGACCTCTTTAGGCGACGGTCACTACACTTTTGTGGCCCCAATGTTAGGCGTCAATCCTAGTACTGAAGGCATTGTGTGGTTACGCGTTGGCGGCAATAGCGCAACAGGTATCGCACGTTCGGCCCCCTTAGTGGTCAATAAACCCGAAGGCACTCATTCCACCACAACCGATAGTTGCTATTCCTGTCACGTCGATTACGCCACAAGTCCTCGTCGCCATGCAAGCTATGTTGCAACCGGTATGGACGGTGAAGTCACCTTCGTAGAAGGCTGCTTAGTGTGTCACGGCTCAGTAAGTCGCGCAGTGGTCAATGCGGAAGGTTTCTCTGTGGGTGGCTATACGACAAACACCTTATCTAAAATTGGCCATATCAATCACCAAGATTTTACTAAAGACTTTTCAGTACAAAACTGTTCATCCTGTCACGTTGAAGCCCCAACTAACATTAACCTAGCAGGACCCGGTTGTATCGATTGCCATGATAGTGGTGGTGTACCAGGCGTTACTATCCCAAGTAATGGTGCCGATGTCCGTACTATGCATGAAGGCAAGTCTGGCATTACTGAACGCCAAGCTATACGCGCTAAATACAAGGTCACATTAGCAGCCCCAGTGAAAGTCGATGATATTTCAACGAAAACAGATCACTATGCACCAACAGGTGCAGCAGCGGCAGTCACAGCCCTAGGCTGGTGTACAACCCTCACAGTAAAAGATGTCGATGGCAATATCTTTAGTATCAAAGATAACTTCAACTACTCAGATCCGCTGGTATTTGATGCCAAGAAACCGCTGGTATATGCCGGAGCCTATCTACATGCCTATGAAAATGGCAGTTTAGTGGGCCGCCCAGGTAATCGTACTAACTATTACTATGGTTACAACACCGACGGCACTAAGAACATCTGTCACTTACTGACGGATATCAGCGCAGTGAATGCTAACTATATTTACTCTGCCCGCGTGACATTCAGTACCGCAGGTTGGATGGAATATGATGGCAATCAACGTTATCAAAGTAATGGTAGCCTAAGAGCGACAGGTTATGACGGCTCCATGGGCGTATCCTTTACCGCCTACTCAGACGTCGTTAACCCTGTCACGGCTCAAAAAGTCTCTGGCTTCGAACGTCGTGAGATAGTGAGCGCTAACAGCTGTACCACTTGCCATAACGATGCCACTGCATTCCACAAAAATGGGGCCTTCGATGACGGCGGTAATGGCTGTATTGCCTGTCACGATAACGGTATGGCACGCACATCAGCCGCTTTAGGCGCAGGTTTTGGCCCTATGGTTCACAGCTGGCACTGGGGTAATGGCGCTAAAGTTGGTGAAATGAAAGCGGATGGAACTCAAGCGAATGCGGCTAACGGTGCAGGGGCGATCAATCCTGTCACCAGTTGTGTTGCCTGCCATGATAAAGCGATTGATTTAGATAACATTCCTAATCAATACATTTTGGAACCCGGCAGCAAGATGACCAGCCCTGTATCTGCGAACTGCTATGCCTGCCATACGATTGATTCTGCGAAAGCGCATATGGTGAGCAACGGTGGTGAGATCAGCGTTCCGAGCGTGGCAGATTGGTTTAAACAACCAACGACTGAATCCTGTGCAGTATGTCATAACTCAGGTAGAAGCTCTGGTATTGATAAATACCACAAGTTTACTCGCTAATTAATCATCTCATCATCGCGTGCTTAAATAGTCAGTAAAAAGCGGTACCGATTTTCCCTGCAAGGAAATCGCCAAAGGAGTCTCATCAAAACGGGACTCCTTTTTATTTAGCCACAGCCCGATAACAAGCCATTTTCAGTCCCATTTAAGTTACTAACGTTACAGTCCTAAAAAAACAACAATTCAAAGGAAGTCACTCAATTATGCGTAAACGTTTTATTGCCATCGCCATCGGCGCCACACTCACCGCCGGATTTATGGCAGGTTGTAGCAACACAGAAAGCAAAGCCCCTAACGCCATGTCGGTACAAGCCCAAAACCCCTTGTTTCAAGTCAGTCGCCTACAATATCAAGCGCCCGACTTTAGTATCATCAAGAATGAGCACTTTACACCTGCACTAGAGCAAGGCATGGCCGAGCACTATCAAGAAATCCTCGCGATTGCGAATAATCCCGCAGCGGCCAGTTTCGATAATACTATTGTCTCGATGGAAAAAAGTGGCGCCCTGCTCAGCCGCGCATCGAGTGTGTTTTATAATTTAGCGGGTTCTAACAGCAATCCAGAACTGCGTAAAATCCAAGGTGAAATGGCGCCCCAAATGGCGGCCCACTCGGACAATATCAACTTAAATCCAGCGCTATTTGCCCGCATCGAAGCCATTTATAACGATCGCGCTAACCTAGGGTTAACCCCAGAAGCTGTGCGTTTGGTTGAGGTCTATCATCAACGCTTTATCATGGCGGGCGCTAAACTCACCGACGAGCAGAAAGTGAAGATCCGTGCTCTTAACGAAGAACAGTCAACACTGACCAACGAGTTCTCCCAACGTTTACTGCGCTTAACCAAAGAAATCGCCGTGGTCGTGGAGTCTAAGGATGAGCTTGCAGGATTAACTGACAGCGAAATCACTTCGGCCGCAAACGATGCTAAAGCGGCGGGTCACGATGGCAAGTATCTGATCAACATCACCAACACCACTCGCCAGCCCGTATTAGCGTCACTGGAAAACCGTGAACTGCGCCAACGCATTTGGGAAGCCTCTGCTAACCGTGGCTTAAGTGGTGAAAACGAGACGGCATCTTTAGTGTCTCGCTTAGCGCAACTGCGCGCTGAGCGCGCCGCGCTATTAGGCTATGAAAACTGGGCCAGTTATCGTCTAGCGCCGCAAATGGCCAAAACACCAGAAGCGGTTTACAGCATGTTTGGCTCTATGGTGCCAGCCGTGGTTGCCAATACCGAGAAAGAAGCGGCCGATATCCAAGCTATGATCGACAAGACTGGCGGCAAGTTTGAACTGGCGCCATGGGACTGGGAATTCTACGCCGAGAAAGTCCGCCAAGAAAAGTACGCCCTCGATGGTAATAGTATTCGCCCTTACTTTGAATTTAACCGCGTCCTCGAAGATGGCGTGTTCTACACACTCAAAGAACTTTATGGCGTCACCCTAAAACCTCGCCCAGATTTACCGGTTTACCATCCCGATGTGAAAGCCTACGAAATGTTTGATGCCGATGGCTCAAGCATGGCCATTTTCTACGCCGACTATTTTGCCCGTGAAGGTAAACGTGGTGGCGCTTGGATGAGTTCGTTTGTCGGTCAATCCTTCCTCGAAGGCACTAAACCTGTGGTCGTCAACGTGATGAACATAAAGAAAGCGCCCGAAGGTGAACCCACATTCGTCAGCTATAACGAAGTCACCACTATGTTCCATGAAATGGGTCACGGCACCCACGGCATGTTCTCTAAAGTGACTTATCCAAGTCTGGCGGGCACCTCGGTTTCACGCGACTTTGTCGAATTCCCATCGACGTTTGAAGAAGATTGGGCCGCCCATCCAAAAGTGTTAGCGAACTACGCGAAACACTACGAAACGGGCAAACCCATTCCCGATGAACTGCTGCAAAAACTGCTGAAATCTGGCAGCTTCAACCAAGGCTTTGACACTCTGGAATACATGGCCGCCGCATTAGTAGACATGGAATGGCATTCATTAAGCCCAGATACGCCGTTGCAAGATGTACCAACCTTTGAAGCCAATGCCTTGAAAAAGCACGGCTTAAACATTAGTGCCGTACCTCCGCGTTATAAGTCGACCTATTTTGCCCACGCCTTCCCCGGCGGTTACTCAGCAAGTTATTACGCGTATATGTGGAGTGAGATTTTAGCGGCGGATGCCTTTGCCTATGTGCAAACCCAAGGTGGTCTAAACCGTGAAATCGGCATGAAATACCGCAAAACTATTCGTGAAGTGGGCAACAGTATTGCACCAATGGAAGCCTACAAAAATTTCCGTGGACAAGAACCAACCACGCAAGGATTACTTAAACGCCGTGGGCTAGATAGCAATATTTAAATTGATGCTAACAAGCTAATTTCACTCAATTGAATGCCTTTAGGCGATAAATCTTCAGCCAACAATTTGTTGGCTGAAGATTTAGTTCTTCTTATCACCGCTATATTTAAGACCAATCACCTTAAGTATCTAACCAATTCAGAGCATCAGTGACATTTGAATCCAAGACGCACTGACTTAAATAGCCATATCCTTTTAAGTCAATGCAACACGTAAAGAGTGTGCCTGCAAGGCAAATAAAGAGCGGATTAAAAGCGATTTATACCTTTAATAATCAGATAGATAATCAACATTTTTGATATAGCACAACCCGATTACGTCCCGCTGCTTTGGCAGCATACATAGCCTCATCTGCAAATTGAAATAACCGCTGTGCATCCGTTCTCTGCTGTGGATAAATGACGGCCACCCCAACGCTAACAGTGATCGTAAACTCACGCTCTGTAAAACGAAAAACACTCGCAGACAAGTTTTGGCGAACCGTTTCAGCTAACGCCAACGCTTTTTCCTCAGTTGCATTAGGCAATAGAATCACAAACTCTTCACCGCCATAGCGTGCAACCTTTATATTATCCTCGATTAATCTATTTAAAATGAGACCAATTTGGCTTAAACAATGATCACCAGTCAAATGTCCATAAGAGTCATTGATCATTTTAAAATGGTCAATATCGACAAGAAGTAAGCCATAGCTTTGACGAGACTCTACTGCCTGCTGGATCTCTTGTTCAAAAATCTGATTGAAACTACGCTGATTCATTAAACCCGTTAAGTCATCGGTACGAGCCAATTCGGCGAGCTTAGCCGAGTAGTTTTTTAACAAATATGCCTGATGAAACAAAGACCAATATTCCCTATGGTGCATCATAGCGATCCTATAAACAGGTACTGTAGAGGCCCATAGCAAACAGGCAATATACACATTATCACTCCCCTGTTTGGCAAAATAAGCAATCGAAATGGGCAAAATATAGCTAATGAGGTAAATGCGTAATTGCACTTTATCGATACAGAGACTCAGGCTAATAAAGGCATATAAAATGCCAAAAATAACCATAATGAAATGACCCATAGACTCAAACTCTGGATGGTAGACAATAAAAGCAGTCACTCCACTCCAAGTGGCACTATTGGCTAACAATCCCACATAAAGCCCTAAACGATTGGTATGCGGATCTTTCTTAGATTTCACATAAAAATCATATACAAAACTCAAACGAATTACGCCAGATGACGCCAAGAATGCAAAGCATACCCACATCAATTCCCAAGGAATAATATTGCCTAATAGCACATTGTAAGGAATAACAATACAGCTCCAGCAGGCAACATAAATGAGGGCACCAGTAAACATGCGCCAAGTGATATCCCGATTGAACTCAATAAGTGCATCCTGCTGGTAGTCATCATGATTTTTAGGTCGCACACTTATCCTTTACTAATCATAACCCGTTTCATTATAGATGAAAAAAGGCACAAACCTTAGCTTGTGCCTTAATGCTTATGCATTCGCAATGTTACAAAACTCTAGATTCAAAATACTGGTATTGCGCCTACATGTTTAAAATAAAAATAGTCGTAACTTACGTGTTAAACACTTTTAGACTTAATTTTCAGCACAATAACACTGAGCACAAATACTAGCGCACACGCGACTAAACCCGCAGAGACTGATTCAGTAAATCCAAGTACAACATAACCCGTTAAGCTAATAAACGCCGCAATCAGTGCATAGGGTAACTGAGTGACCACATGGTCGATATGGTGACAACTCGCGCCCGTAGACGACAAAATCGTAGTATCGGAAATCGGTGAACAGTGATCGCCAAATACCGCGCCAGCCAGCACAGAGGCAAGCATAGGCAACATCATGCCAGTGTGACTTCCCATCGCCATATCCGCAGCAATCGGTAACATAATACCGAACGTGCCCCAACTAGTACCAGTTGAGAACGCAGTAATACCCGCTAACACAAACATAAGCGCTGGCAAAAAGGCGAACGGAATATTACCCGTCGCGAGACTCGCCATAAACTTGCCGGTTTCGAGTTGACCAATCACGCCAGCGATGGTCCAAGCAAATAACAAAATATAAATAGCTGGCAGCATAGAACGGGCGCCCTGCACTATGCCTTTGACTATCAGGGATTTCTCAACGCCTTGGACTAAATTCAATATCAGCGAAATCGCTAAACCGATTAATGCACCAAAGAAAAGGGATGAACTGACATCGGTTTTCTCAAACGCTGAAATAATATTAAATTCAATCCCTTCAGCGGCAAGTACTTGAGCGCCACTGTTAATCATAAAATACAGGGTCGCAAATACCAACACAGTAATCGGCAGGAATAATCCTAAGATCTTACCGGTTTCGGCCTCAGGTAAATCCGCATTCGCCCCTGGCGGTAATCCTTTTGACTCATCGTATAAATTACCACGTTGGGCATTGAGTTCATGCTCGCGCATTGGCCCAACATCTAATCCCATAAAAACTACGAAAAGTAATAATAACAAAGAGAAGATTGCGTAGAAATTCATTGGGATCATTTGAATAAAAATACTCAAATGACCCGTATCAGCAAAACCATGGGCCGTTAATATTCCACCAATAAGCGCAATAATATAGGCGCCCCAACTTGATACAGGAGAAATAACGCACACAGGAGCGGCAGTCGAATCTAATAAATAAGCTAACTTAGCGCGGGAAATATAATAACGGTCGGTAACAGGTCTAGCGACCGAACCTACGACTAAGCTATTGAAATAGTCGTCAATAAAAACCACACACCCTAAAAACATGGTTAATAGTTTAGCGTCACGTTTATTACGTATATGTAAACGCGCCCAATCGGCAAAAGCCCGCGCGCTGCCACTGACAGTAATTAACGCTGTGATCATTCCCAGTACAATTAAGAAACCGAGAATATATAAGTTCCACGAATTAAGGCCTTCGCCCGTCCAAAAAAGTCCTTTAACGCCATTAAATACAAATTCACCCGTCGCTACAGGTGAAAATTGATTGAGCAATAAAGCACCAATTAAAATCCCTAACCCCAAAGAAAGCAGTACACGGCGAGTTAAGATCGCCAACACAATAGCCACCGCAGGCGGCAGCAAGGAAAGTGCCGAATCGGCATAATTCATAACAGTCATTGATTATTATCTTCGTTAAATACGAATGGAGGGCGACTGAACTGGTGGGGAAAGGCAATAGATACCCAAGGTCACCTGTCCTATCAGTAGCGCTCCATAGTAACTATTTCCAACATCCGTATCGGAAAATACTATGGCAGTGTTACACCTATTAAGTGCAACCCCAGCAGTTGATCGTGATAAATCGAACCACTTCGGCACCAAATCCTTTCGCAATCGATCAACGGAATCACCCTACTGATCACTACTAATATTTGGCGCGCCTCTACTTCTAAGAACGCCCGTACGCGGGCGTGAGGCACATAAAAACATAAGCGGCTTAGCAGATGCCACCGCAAAGCCACTTAATGTGACCTAGATCACAGATTAAATCAACCGAGACTTGTGATCAGCTCAGGAACCGCCTCAAATAAATCGGCAACTAAGCCATAATCGGCAACTTGGAAAATAGGCGCTTCCGCGTCTTTGTTAATAGCAACGATGACTTTCGCGTCTTTCATGCCCGCTAAATGTTGAATCGCGCCAGAAATCCCCACGGCAATATACAAGTTAGGCGCAACGATTTTACCAGTTTGGCCCACTTGTAAATCGTTAGGCACAAAGCCTGCGTCAACTGCCGCGCGTGATGCGCCAACCGCAGCACCGAGCTTGTCAGCAAGCTGCTCTAACATGCCGAAGTTTTCACCACTGCCCATACCACGGCCGCCAGAAACGATAATGCCAGCATTACCTAATTCTGGACGGGCTGATACCGTCAAGGATTGAGAAACAAACTGAGTTCTCGCTTCAAACACTTTATCGAGTGTCGTCACAGCCGCGCTGTTACCTTCTGGCGCAGCATCAAAGGCACTGGCGCGTACTGTCATCACTTTGATGGCATCATGGCTTTGCACTGTCGCTAAGGCGTTACCCGCATACACAGGGCGCACAAAGGTGTCCGCACTGACGACGGTAATGACTTCAGAGATTTGCGCAACATCTAATAATGCTGCCACACGCGGAAGCGTGTCCTTACCTAAGCTCGAAGCAGAAGCCAGAATGTGGCCATAGTTTGGCGCTAAGTCCACCAGCAATTTGGCAAAATTTTCCGCTAAATGCGCTTCATACACGCTGGCATCGGCAACGAGCACTTGGCTAACGCCTTGTAGCGCTTGTGCAGCTTGGACAACCGCACCACATTGGTGACCCGCAACCAATACGTGCACTTCATCGCCAATGGCGCGGGCGGCAGTGACGATTTTTGCCGTATCGAGTTTCAGTGCGGCATTATCATGTTCAGCTAATACTAAAATGGCCATTTAGATCACCTTCGCTTCATTTTTTAACTTTTCAACTAGCTCAGCTACCGACGCTACCATGATGCCTGCTTTACGTTCTGCTGGCGGAGTGACCTTCACAACCGTTTGGTGACTTTTTAACGTCACGCCCAAATCAGCCACGGTAAAAACTTCTAATGGCTTACGCTTGGCTTTCATAATGTTAGGCAGTGAAGCATAACGAGGTTCGTTCAAACGTAGATCGGCAGTCACAACTGCAGGTAACGGCATAAGTAAGGTTTGCATACCACCGTCAACTTCACGAGCAACTTGCACAGATTGACCTTCTAATTTGATTTCAGAAGCAAAGGTCGCCTGTGGCATATCCATCAGCGCCGCGAACATTTGACCGGTTTGATTGTTATCGCCATCGATAGATTGCTTACCAAAAATCACCAGTTCAGCTTGTTCTTTGTCTTGTACCGCTTTGAGCAATTTGGCAATAGATACTGGCACCAGTTCTTCTTCAGTATCGATATGAATCGCACGGTCTGCGCCTAATGCGAGCGCGGTACGTAATTGTTCTTGCACGGCTTTATTACCAATACTGACAACAACCACTTCAGTAGCGCTACCCGCTTCTTTTAAACGAACCGCTTCTTCTACTGCGATTTCACAAAAAGGGTTCAACGCCATTTTTAGGTTTGCAGTGTCAACACTTGTATTGTCAGCTTTGACCCTGACCTTCACATTGGCATCAACAACGCGCTTAACGGGCACCAATACTTTCATAGGGTTTCCTTCCTACACTTTCATGTACATGGACAAAACATTGGTTAATACCAATGCAGGATAGAGCAACTTTACGTCCTGTTAACGTTAACGTCAACCAAAGTCAAACGCCTGTTTGCATTTTTTAATCCTCAGCAACGGCTACTTTTTTGAACACTTATTTGAGGAAATAAGAAAAGTTCAAAATATAAATAATATTTAATTTACTTAAAACGCATAATTTTATTTGATTCGAGCTATATTAGTTTCTATCATTTAGCTGTTGTTCACCATTATCCTGTATTAAAAATTAGAGTGGGACGAAAATAGATATGAGCGAATTTTTAGAGATATTAACTCACGGCCGTCGTTTTAAAGCAGCAGTTAAAGAACTTAGCGTTGAAGAGTTACGTGATTTAGCCGACAAATTAGATAAAATTTTAGTAGAACGCGAGTCTATGGCTGAGGAAGAAGAACAAGCCATGGCAGCTCGTAATGCTAAGATTGAAGAAATCCGTCAACAAATGGAAGCCGTTGGTTTATCCATTGATGACTTAGGTGGCGTAGCTGTTAAAGCAACCGCGAAAAAACGCGCTCCTCGTCCAGCTAAATACCAAATCGAAGTTAACGGTGAAATGGTTCAGTGGACTGGCCAAGGCCGTATGCCAACCGTATTTAAGAACGAGATCAACAAAGGTCGTTCTATGGAAGATTTCTTAATCTAATCCAATTCGGTGTGGCGGTTCGAGTAACCAACACCTATTTGCATAAAAGCTCGCATTCATTGCGGGCTTTTTTATATCCATTATTGGTTGCAATCTAAAACAACAAGCGTTAATCCACGCCTCATTCCCGCTCAAATTGCGTTACAATTCAACCTTAGTATTTACATCTGCTTTCAGTTACTCTTTATTCACCCTCACCCGATTGAATAAAATAATGCAGATAAACAATAAGATAATTATAAGCTGCAGCATGATCGCTAGCTTAGTCTCACAGACCACATATGCCCAAATCAATACAGGGACAACCTCCAATAAACTCACGGCTTTTACCCATGCTGAATTAATCATTGCGCCGGGTAAGCGTTTAAGCGATGCCACTTTATTGGTTGAAAATAATCGAATTAAAGCCATTATTGAGCACGGTGACATTCCCGCTGGCGCATTTAAAATCGATTTGAGTGGTTATACTATTTACCCCGGATTTATCGATCCTTTCACCGATTATGGGATTGAGTTCGAATATCCAAAACTTGGGCTCACTCGTCCTGTCTACGATATTAAACGTATCGGCGGTAATGCAGACAATGGTGCAATTCATTCTGAAAAAGAATGGTTTAATTACGTTTATCCCAATAAAGAACGCGCTAAAGAGTGGATCAATAATGGCTTTACGAGTGTGCAAAGTAGCAAACTCGACGGAATTTTCCGAGGGACGGCTGTCAGTCTGTCATTAGCAGACAAAACCGCCAACGAAGTGATTTATCGTGCCCGCAGTCAACCTTTTATGGCATTTGATAAAGGCTCATCTGAACAAGATTATCCGTCATCATTAATGGGCAGTATTGCGCTTATTAGACAAACCTTTGCCGACGCCAATTGGTATAACCAAAATAAAAACAAATCGGCCAATGGCGCAATAAACAATCAAGTCGAATTTAATATCGCCTTTGAGCGCTTAGATAATTTAGCCGATAAGCAAATTATCTTTGAAACCAAAAATCTCAACGATCAATTGCGTGCCGCCCATTTACTCAAAGAACATAAATTGCCAGCCAACCTGCTCGGTAATGGTCAAGAATACTCGCGCATCAATGAGTTAAAGGCGCTGAACTACCCGTTAATCTTACCTTTAAACTATCCACAGGCGCCCGATGTCGGGACAGATGATGCCGATCGCGAAGTATCCCTGGCGGATTTAAGACAGTGGGAACGTGCGCCAACCAATCCAGCAGAAGTTGCCAAAGCAGGTATTCCTTTCGCACTAACACAATTTGGTATTAAGACCGATGCTTTTTGGCCGCGACTGCGCCAAGCCATTGTCCAAGGTTTGAGTGAAGATCAAGCCTTAGCTGCACTGACCACCCAAGCCGCCGAGATGACAGGCACCGCAGATTTTACCGGCAAACTCGCACCCGGTTACATGGCAGACTTTGTTATCACTAAAGGCAATATCTTTAAAGATGGCCAGATCTACAGTGTTTGGTTGCAAGGTCAGCAGCAAAGTCTTCGCTCACTGCCCCAAGCAAGATTACTGGGGGATTACCAATTAAGCCTCAATAACCTCACGCTGGATTTATCGCTGCAAGATGCGAGCAAAGGTGATAAACCCAAAATCCAAGGCAGCTTAAGCAGTGGCGAGCAAAGTATCGCACTCAGCCAACTTAAATTAGATGACGACGGTCGATTAAGCTTTACTGCCGATTTGAGCGCCGCGGGCATCAATGGTCTTAGCCGCTTTACGCTGTGGATGGCCGATGACGGCATTCAAGGTCGTATGGTCGATGCCAAGAGTCGCACCACAAATGTTGCCGGTATTGCGATAGCGCAAACTGCAGCGGTTGATAATGCCACTCAAGATGACCATCAAGCACCCAAGGATAAAGCCAACACTAGCCTAGTGAGTCACCTCACCTTCCCTAACGTTGCTTATGGACTGAGCGAAGCACCTAAGGTCGAGAAGCTGCACATCAAAAATGCCACCCTGTGGACCTCGGATAAGCAAGGCATTCTCGAACATGCAGATCTCTTGATGGCCAATGGCCGCATCGAAAAAATTGGCCAGCAACTCAGTACGCCTTCTGGTTATCAAGTCCTCGATGCAACAGGTAAACATCTTACTGCGGGCATTATTGATGAACACTCACATATCGCCATTAATGGTGGCACCAACGAAGGCACGGATGCTGTGACCTCTGAGGTACGCATTGGCGATATTATTAATCCCGACGATATTTCAATCTATCGGGCCTTAGCGGGCGGCGTCACCAGCGCGCAATTACTCCACGGCAGCGCCAATCCAATTGGCGGCCAATCGCAACTGATCAAAATGAAATGGGGTGAGCCAGCCGAACAACTCAAATTTGCTAACGCGCCCGCCAGTATCAAGTTTGCTTTAGGTGAAAACGTCAAACAGAGTAATTGGGGCGAGAAATTTGTGCAGCGCTTCCCGCAAACGCGTATGGGAGTCAAAGCCTTATTTGAAGAGACCTTCGATGCCGCCATCGCCTATGAAAATGCGTTAAAAGCCTATGATAATCTGCGCTCCAGTGATAAGAAAAAAACCGTTGCACCGCGCCCAAGTTACCGTCTGCAAGCAGTGGCCGAAGTATTAAATCAGCAGCGTGATGTGCACATTCACTCCTATGTGCAGTCAGAAATCCTGATGTTTATCCGCTTAGCTGAGGCTTATCACTTTAAAGTGCAAACCTTTACCCATGTGCTCGAAGGTTACAAAGTGGCGAGTGAACTGGCCGCCCATGGCGCTGGCGCTTCGACCTTTGCCGATTGGTGGGCCTATAAGTTTGAGGTGTACGACGCGATTCCACAAAATGCGTGTTTGATGCAAAACAAAGGCGTGACCACCAGCATAAACTCAGACGACTATGAAATGCAGCGCAGACTCAACCAAGAAGCGGCTAAGTCTATGATGTATTGCAATATGTCGAAGGAAGATGCTTGGAAAATGGTCACTATTAATCCAGCCAAGCAATTAAGAGTCGATGAATTTGTGGGTTCACTCACACCTGGGAAAATGGCCGATATCGTGCTGTGGAACGCAGAGCCACTGTCGATTTACGCCAAAGTGACACAGGCATGGGTTGAAGGAAAACGCTACTTTGACCGCGACCAAGACCAAATTGCCCAGCAAGCAGTCGTCAACGAGCGCGCCGCACTTATCCAAAAAATTCTCAGCAGTGATGATCAAGCCAAAGCGGGTGAAAAAGTCACGCCACTTAACGAGCCACAGTGGCACTGCGACACCCACTATCAAGCATGGGGCCACACTCATGAGGGAGCCAAATAATGCAACATTCATCTAAACCGGTTTTGTTTGCCGCGCTACTGGGCGCGATTTGCACCACGCTGGCCCCAGCGATGGCAAACGATATCGTGCCTACTCCTAAACAAAGCCGCAGCGTACTGATAAAAAACGCCACAGTGCACACAGTCAGTCAAGGCGTGCTCAGCAATACTGATGTCTTGATTGAAAATGGCAAGATCACGGCCGTTGGGCCTCAACTCACCAGCCAAGCCAACAGTGCAACCGCAGAAACCAGTGACACTCAAGTCGTCGATGCTAGCGGTAAACACTTGTATCCGGGCTTAATTGCCCTCGATACCAGCTTAGGCTTAGTTGAAATTGAAATGAGCCGCCCCACGGTCGATAACGCCGAGGTGGGTTATATCAATCCGCAGATCAGCACAGCCACAGCTTACAATGCGGATTCGGAGCTCATCCCGACCATACGGTTCAACGGCATTACCCACGCGCAAATCGTCCCGAGCGGCGATGGTATTGCTGGGCAATCGGTACTAGTGGATCTCGATGCGTGGACGATTGAGGATGCACTGACACCCAGTGCAGGACAGTTCCATGTCTACTGGCCGCAAATTAAACGCATGCCAGAAGATGAAAAAAAGAAAGCCAAAGCCATCGAGAAAAATCAGCAAGCAATCGACCAGCTCAATATCGCCTTTGAGGATGGCTATCGCTATTTCTTAAGTGATAAGGCCAGCGGTAAAGACAACAAGAATGAAGATCCACAGTCTGCAACCAACAACCTGCGCTGGCAGGCCATGTTGCCGCTATACCAAGGTAAAGCGACACTGTTTGCCCATGCCGACAGTGTTGGTCAAATTGAGCAAGTGATTGCCCTGACAAAAAAATACCAATTCAAATTGGTGATTGTCGGCGGATACGATGCATGGCGTTTGGCCTCAAGCCTGAGGGAAGTTAAGGCGGGGGTTATTTATCCTCATACCTTGAGTCTGCCTAAGCGTAAAGATGAACCAGTGGATTTGCCCTTTAAAATCCCCTCCTTGCTCGCTAATGCCGGAATTCCCTTCGCCCTAGGGTTTTCATCGGATTGGAACAGCCGTAACTTACCCTATGCAGCAGGTTATAGCGCCGCCTATGGTTTAACGCCTGAGCAAGCGCTTAAGTCCATCACCTTAGATGCCGCAAAACTGTTAGGTGTCGAGGATTTAGGGGTGATTGCAGTGGGATACCAAGGCAGTGTTGTATTGTCCGAGGGAGACATTCTCGACCCTATGACCAATAAGATTCAGGCTATCTGGATTGAAGGACGGCAGATAGATCTGAATAATCGCCATCAGCAGCTTTATCAAAAGTACCTTAAGCGGTAGAATTTACTCAGATAATAATATCGCATCGGCGCAGCCTACTAGGGCTGCGCAGTTTTCTCCTCAATCTCAGGTCAAACCATGAAAATTATCCTCTCAAGTGCATTAGTGCTACTGCTCAGTGCCTGTGCAAGCGACTACAGTTTTAACAGTAATTTGGACGGTGAGGCGATCAATGACTATTTCAAGGCATCCGATGTCACCCTCTATGAAGGCGATACCTTGCCAAAAGGTCATTACGAATTAAAAGGTTTGGTCCAAGGGGAATCCTGTCAGCCCGATGTCAACAGCGTACCTGCGTCATTAGCCGATGCCAGAACCGAAGCCCGCCGTAACGCCGCAGATAAAGGTGCTAACGGCATTATCATCAAACAATGTGTGATGTTAGATGAAGCCGCCCAAGGTTGTATCAGCCGCGCCCTGTGCGTCGGCCAAGCAGTTAAAACGGCTACCGCAGAGTAAATCCCACGCGAGCAACACACTGCTCGCGATTCGATGATCTGAGATTGCCCGTATCAACCGCTTAATGGCTAATGTTTCATGACCAACGCTTCATGGCTAACGCTGCATAATTAGCGCTCAAAGATGGGCCTTAATGATGAGCTTAGGCGGTTGTTATACTTACCCTTTTAGGTAATTTTTTGCATGACATTTACCAACCAAATTGTCGCAGTAGCGACATGCCGCACCCCCTATAAACAAAAGTTTGGCATTCCAAGACAACCCGGACTCGTTGAGGCTCGCGGCTATGTCGAACTCGAACCCCATGTCAATCATATCGATGCGGTGCGTGGCATAGAGCAATATTCCCATCTCTGGTTGCTATTTTGCTTCCATGAAAATCTTGCCCAAGGTTGGAAAACCACAGTACGGCCACCGCGATTAGGCGGCAATGAAAAACTCGGCGTATTCGCCACTCGCTCCACTTTTCGCCCCAATGGCATTGGTCAGTCTGTGGTGAAACTGCACGGCGTAGTGCAGCGCAAGGGCAAAGTTTGCCTCGAAATTTCCGGTATGGATCTGGTCGATGGCACGCCGATTATTGATATTAAGCCTTACATTCCTTTCTCGGATTCGATTACCGATGCAGTCGGCGGCATTGCTCAAGACGCCCCAAAACTGATTTCAGTGGTGTATTCCGATAATGCCAAGGCACAGATTGAACGTTACGCCCAGCAGGAAACCTACACAGATTTAGCCGTACTTATCCGCGGAGTCTTGGGTCAAGATCCGCGCCCCGCCTATAAAAAAGCCAAAGATGATCCTAAGTTATATCAAGTCGCGCTCTATGATTTAGATGTGTTCTGGCACATGGCGGTCGATGATAATGACCAAGAATACATCTTGGTACTGGAACTTAAACCAGGGAAATGTGGCTAAATGTCTGCGCCAACGCCTAGATCAGAGCCGGCATCTTTGCCTGATTATCAAAGCCAGCATAAAAAGCGTCTCTCTTGGATGCCGTGGCTGTATTTTTCTTTAAAAGAGAAACATTTAGTCTGGGCAAAACCTTGGCAGGATGATATTCAAGCAAGACTTTGTTCCCTCGAAACAGTAAACATCGGCGAGCATTGTTTTATCGCCCCCGAAGCGCAATTATTTGCCGAACCCAATCGCGATATCCGCATGGGTAATCGCTGCATGATCGCCGCCGACTGTTTTTTACACGGGCCCATCACACTAGGGGATGAAGTCGCGATTAATCATGGTTGCTCCTTCGATGGTGGCAGGGTCGGTATTCAGATTGGCAGCCAGACTCGCATCGCTAATAATGTCACTATTTATGCCTTCAACCATGGCATGGCGCCAGATACGCCCATATATCAACAAGCTGCCAACTCCAAAGGCATTGTTATTGGTAAAGATGTGTGGATTGGCGCTCAGGCAGGCATAGTCGATGGTGTGACCATTGGCGATCACGCTGTGGTGGGTATGGGCAGCATAGTGACGAAAGATGTGCCCGACTGGGCGATAGTGGCAGGCAACCCCGCCAAAATAATTGGCGATAGGCGGGATAAGTAAGCAGTAAGGTTAATCTTGATACTAGCAGTGACGAAGTCACGCTCTAACAGCACAGCGCTCTTCCTTGCGTTATCCGTTATCAAACATCAAAAAATGCTATTTATCTCCCAGCTAGTTGAATTTAACCTAAATACGTAGGTGACATCATCAAAGCAGGTGATAAAATGGCGACCATTCAACTCAAATTTGGACATCGGTAATGCGCGTCAGCAAGTACCTGCTATCAACACAGAAAGAAACTCCTGCCAACGCAGAAGTCATTAGTCATCAATTAATGTTACGTGCGGGTATGATCCGTCGTAATGCGTCGGGCCTTTATAGCTATCTCCCCACGGGCTTACGTGTACTGCGTAAAGTCGAAGCCATTGTTCGTGAAGAAATGAACAAAGCCGGTGCAATTGAAATTCTAATGCCTATGGTGCAACCGGCAGACTTGTGGGTAGAAACAGGTCGTTGGGAAAAGTTTGGTCCTGAGCTGCTGCGCTTTAAAGATCGTCATAACCGCGACTTCGTACTGGGTCCAACCCACGAAGAAGTGATCACCGATCTTATTCGTAAAGAAGTCAGCTCATACAAGCAGTTACCGCTGAACCTTTACCAAATCCAAACCAAATTCCGTGACGAAGTTCGCCCACGTTTTGGCATGATGCGCTCACGCGAATTCTTGATGAAAGACGCCTACTCTTTCCACCTTGACGTCGATACCATGAATGAAACCTATGAGGCCATGTACAACGCCTATAGCAACATTCTAACGCGCATGGGCTTAGCCTTCCGTCCAGTATTAGCTGACACAGGTTCTATCGGTGGCAGCATGTCACACGAGTTCCACGTTCTGGCGCAAAGCGGTGAAGATTTAATTGCTTACTCAACGGGCAGCGATTACGCGGCTAACATTGAGAAAGCTGAATCACCAGTACCCACTGAGCCTCGCGGCGCAGCCACTGAAGAATTGCGTTTAGTCGATACCCCAAATGCGAAGACCATTGCTGAATTGGTTGAGCAGTTTGATCTGGATATCACTAAAACCGTCAAAACCTTGATCGTCGTAGGCGCATCAGAAGCGACGCCGTTAGTGGCACTGATTGTTCGCGGTGACCATGAACTCAATGAAGTCAAAGCCGACAAGTTAGACTTAGTGGCATCACCAGTAGAAATGGCGCCAGAAGCGCTGATCCGTGACGCCATTGGCGCTGGTCCTGGGTCACTTGGCCCTATCGGTCTTAACATCCCTATCGTTATCGATCACAGCGTTAGCGTGATGAGCGATTTTGCTGCTGGTGCGAATGTGGATGACAAACATTATTTTGGTATCAACTGGGAACGCGATCTGCCATTAGCGCAAGTTGCCGATATCCGTAACGTAGTCGAAGGCGAGCCAACACCTGATGGTTCAGGCACTTATGCTATGGCACGCGGTATCGAAGTGGGCCATATTTTCCAACTGGGCACTAACTATTCTAAATCGATGAACGCGACTGTACTTGACGAAAATGGCAAGTCACAGGTGCTACTGATGGGTTGTTACGGCGTCGGCGTAAGCCGTATTGTGGCCGCAGCCATCGAGCAAAACTTCGATGACCGTGGCATCATTTGGCCAGAAGCGATTGCACCATTTAGCGTGGGCATTATGCCAATGAACATGCACAAGTCGCACCGCGTCACCGATATCGCCGAGCAGTTATACAAAGACTTAAGCGAAGCGGGTATTGACGTATTACTGGACGACCGTAAAGAGCGCCCAGGCGTTATGTTCGCCGATATGGAACTGATTGGTATTCCACACACAGTGGTGATTGGCGATCGCAATATCGACGCTGGGGTATTTGAATACAAAAACCGCCGCACCGGTGAAAAGCAAGATATCCCATTTGATCAACTGCTCGACTTCCTTAAAAACGCAGTGAAAGGCTAAGCCTCAACGCGAAATGTAGAAAAGTAGAAAAGTAGAAAAGTAGAAAAGTAGAAAAGTTTAACGATCAAAACGAAACGCACTTAAGCCCCGCTTAAGTGCGTTTTTTCTTGGCTTTTTATTGGACTTTTAATGACCTTCGTCGATCACTCGCGACAATACTTTTTATCTGTGGCTATTTATCTTTGTATTTTTGGCACTGTACTTTTGGCAAGGTACTTTGCACTAACAAATATTGACTCGGAGCAACACCCATTAACTGTCTGAACATATACCCAAAGGCTGAACCCGAGGCATAACCTAAGGATAACGCTGTGGTGAGCACAGATTCACCTCGGCTGAGCATTTGAATCGCTACCTGCAACCTAAGCCTTTGCAGCCATTGGCTATAAGTCAGCCCTGTTTGCTGTTTAAATAATCTCGCTAACGTGCGAGCCGAGGCGCCGACCTCCCGCTGCCAATCCACTAAAGTGCGCTGTTCGCTCGGATCCGCCAGCAAAGCCTCGGTAATGCGCAGTAATTTTTTATCCCTTGGATAAGGTAAATCCAAGGCGACCTTTGGCGCGAGCACCATAAAGTCACGGATCACCATCAAGAGGCGCATAACGCTATCCTTAAAATCAGGATCAATCAGCCCAGCCTCACTCTTCACTAAGGCATTAGCCTCTTGCAGTAGCAACTGCAAAACAGGCTTCACACTCAGACAAGTGCAGTCGGGTGGAAACCCGCCTATCTGGGTGTCATCCAAATACAGACTGCTCAATTGCACCTGACTTAGCGCGATAACCTCATGTTCGACAAAGGGAGGCACCCACACCGCTTGTTCAGGCGGCACTATGTAACGCCCCGCAGGCGTAATCACACTCAACACACCTTGGCTGGCATAAATGACCTGTCCCCAAGAATGACTATGGCGCTGCACATGTTCAAACGGCTTGAGCGCTCGCTTAAGCAACATGATGGACGCGCTTAGCCCTGCGGCGGCTAAACGTGATGGCGCCACTTGAGTGATGTGCTGCTGAGATAAAGGAGTGTCAGTTACTTGATTCAAGGTGTTATCGCCCAAGGTGATTTTTATATCGAAGCTTCTTTTCGTACTATCAAGCCTCTTCCGTATAGAAGCGCCTCTTCATATAAAAGCACTTCTATGTGTAGAAGTGTCTTTTTATCTAGACATTAAGTCAATCTATCGAGCTAACGCCAAAGCGGCAAGCGCTAACATGCCCTCTCAGATTTAACAAATTGGAGATGACATGAGCATCCACATGAATAAAAACCGGGTTACGCCCGTCACCTTACAAAAAATGAAAGGTAAAACGCCAATAGTCGCCCTCACCGCCTATGAAAAACCGATGGCGGAACTTATCGATCCTCATGTGGATATGATTATCGTCGGCGACTCCGTCGGCATGGTGGTTTATGGGCAAGACTCCACACTTGGGGTTACCTTAGAAATGATGATTAACCATGGTCTGGCTGTCACTCGCGGCGCAGCACATGCCTGCGTGATTATCGATATGCCCTTTGGGAGTTATCAAGAATCGCCTCAGCAAACCTTTAGACATGCCAGCCAAGTATTAATACGTACTGGCGCGCAGGCGGTAAAACTCGAAGGGGGCGCAGAGATGCTAGCCACTACTCGCTTTTTAACCCAGCGAGGGATCCCTGTGATGCCACACATAGGGTTAATGCCGCAGCACGTCAATCAATTAGGTGGATTTAAAACCCAAGCAAGGGATGCAACAGCAATCGAAGCCCTCGTTCGTTTAGCGAAAGACTTCGAGCAAGCTGGTGCTTTTAGCATACTGATAGAAGGCACGTCCGAACTCGCGGCGCGCACAGTAACGGCAGAAGTCTCAATCCCCGTAATCGGCATTGGCGCCTCACCCGCCTGCGATGGCCAAGTGCTCGTGACTGAGGATATTTTAGGCTTATTTTCTGACTACACGCCTAAATTTGCCAAACGCTATATCGACTTAGGCCCCTTAATCACTCACGCCTGCGCCGAATACGCCAGAGAAGTGAGAACCGCTGAGTTTCCAACAACGGAGCACTGCTTTGGCCTCAGCCAAACAACCAAGATTACAGCGGATTAATTGTTTAAAGCGAAATATTGCAGCAATCGAATAGACTATAAATCGAAATTTGCAACTAATTGAGTCTATCGACTTGCTTTTTATAGGGGGGCGTTGCTTTAATAAAACTATTAAAACAATAAATTGAGTCTGAAGATTGCCTACATCAACTGCATTAGTATTAGGTGGCGGCGGCGCAAGAGCCGCCTATCAAGTCGGCGTGCTAAAAGCACTGGTTCAGCTTTATCCGCGTAATCATGGCATTCCCTTTAAAATCATTTGTGGCACCTCGGCAGGCGCCATCAATGGCACCTCCATAGCCACCCATGCTTCCTGTTTTCATCTTGGCGTCAAAAAGCTCGAATGGGTGTGGCGCCATTTTGAGACTCGCAAAGTGTATCGCGCATCCATCACTGGCGTGCTTGGCCACCTTGGTAAAATGGCACTCAAAGGCATGCAGGACGATAAGGTTAATACCGATGCAGGCAGTCTGCTCGATAACGATCCACTCCGAAAACTGCTCAATGAATTAATCGATTTTAAACGTATCGACCGTAATATTCGCAGCGGCGCACTCACCGCACTCAGCGTCGATGCCTCTTGCTATAACAACTCACGTTCGGTGAGTTTTTTCCAAGCTTCACGGGATATCGAAAACTGGACCCGCGCTAGACGCAGCGGCGAACGTATGATGCTCAACACTGAGCACCTACTCGCCAGTTCGGCTATCCCTATGGTGTTCCCCTCGATTAAACTCAACCAAGCCTATTATGGCGATGGCTCGGTCCACCAGCTGGCACCGCTCTCAAGTCCTATCCATTTAGGCGCTGAAAAACTCTTAGTCATTAACTTAGAGAGTCCACACAAACACTTCCCAATGGAACTGGAGTATCACCCTAAAACCGCATCCATAGCGGGCCATCTGCTCGATACTATCTTCTCAGATACCTTAAACAGTGACCTTGAGCGGCTCGAAAGGATCAATAACACCTTAAGCCTGATCCCCGAGTCAAGCCGTAACAAGCTCGCCTTACATCCGATTAAAACCTTAGTCATCAAGCCCAGCGAAGACCTCAGTAAAATTGCCGCCCGCTTCTACGATGACATGCCATGGGCAGTAAAAACCTTACTCGGTTTTATTGGTATTGATAGACAATCCGACTCGAGTATCGTGTCCTACCTATTATTCGAAAAAACCTACACCAGCGCGTTGATCGACCTAGGCTACAAAGATGCCATGGAGCAAATCGACGAACTTAAAGCCTTTTTTGGTTTAAAATCAGAAAATAGCGCAGAACCTTATCGCTAACAGCTATGATGCAGCACTCATTGACTAAAGCAGATTTATAAAGGTGAGTTTGTTTAGCTGTTCAAGTCTAAGATGAATGATACAACTCATTAAAATAAAGGGGCTTAGTTTATAGCTAAGCAAAATTTCAATCGAAAGCCTGAATCCTCTTTAGGATTTAAGATTGATCATTTAGCTAGTATCCCCTATCATGTTTTACTAGATTAGCTAAAATCACTTAAATTTTTTCTAAAAGGGAATCACGATGAAAAAAACTTCACTAGCACTAATCGCTGCTATCGCTGCATTCAGTTCTGTCGCTGCTAATGCAGTCGATGGTCAACCAGCTGGCAACAATGCTGCTGCAAACAGCACAGGTACAATCGTTGCTGGTACTGTAGCTGGTGCAGCTGTAATTGCTGGCGCTGTTGTAATATCTAACAGCTCTGATGGTAACCCTATCACTGGTACAGGTACTACCACTACCACTGGTACTGGCAATTAATCAGTTATTAATGACTCTTAAACAACCGCCTATTGGCGGTTGTTTTTTTTGCTCGTTTAGAGAAAGTGAGAATCACTTCATTTATTGAAATATGTCTCAGATATCTCTACATTAGATATTTATTACTATTGAGAATAAGCAACTCGGATGCGTATAAATAAAAAACTACTCTTACTCACAGCCTCAATTGCATTAATGGGAATGACTGGCTGTAGTCAACGAATTAGCGCCCTCAACGATACGATGAAATTGGCTTTTATTGGAGAGAATGATATTAAGCTCACCACCGAGCAAATAGAAGCCAATCCCTACGCTAGCATCTATGTCAAGATAGAAGATATACCTCAAGCATTTGTTGTTTTAGCCTTTGCAGAACCGAAACAAACCCTCACCACTGTCAGACCAGCGCCAGAAGCAATGGAGCTAAAATGGCTCTCTGCAGATAAAGCAATGTTAGTGACGGTGAACGGGCGTTTAGTGAGAACTCATAATCTGCTCAAAGGCAATTTAACCGCTATTAAAAGTTCAGAACCCGATCCTATTCTCCTAGGTCTACATCTAAATAGCACGCCTAAGACTTGGACTCGCACGCTTGACTGGCAGCCCGGCTACCATTATGGGTATAAACTTAATTCACAGTTTGATTTTATCGCTGAGGAAAAGATACTCATAAATGATACTCCCACTCAAGCATTGCATTACAGCGAGTTAGTATCTGTTGAAGGTCTTGATATTCAATATTTAAATGAGTTTTGGTTAAAACCGGATAATGGGCACGTCATTAAAAGCCGCCAGAAGATAGCACCCAATCTGCCTTTTATCGATATAACTTTACTTAAGCCATTTGCATCTTAGTGGAACCATTATGAGATATTACATCGCGCCATTGGCACTTGTACTTAGTTCAGCACTAACGGCAACCGTTCATGCTGAAACCCAGTTATTCATCAGTACATCTACGAATCAGGATGCTCAGGTTCAACTAAACTATCCGACAGCAGTGCGTATAGAACAAATAGTACAAGACGGATTACAGCAACTCCCAGCATATAATAAAACCACGAATAAAGAGGTTGTTCCAATTTATTGGTTAGGTGCGGCATTACTCGATATTCAGAATACCGCCGCATTAGAAACGAAACGTCAGCAAGTCTTAAGCCAGTTAGCTAAAATGGGCCAAGTAAAAGACGACAGTGCTTACATCGCAAAACTGGCTAAGCTCGCACAACTTATTCGCAGTCTACAACTTGGGCAGCGCGTAATGCAGCCTATGGATATTGACCTTATTCGTATCAATGATTCATACAATTCGCTAATTGATGGTCGTTTCCTATTAGTCTTACCGCCTCGTCCAAGCACTGTCACAGTGCTTGGTGCAGTAGCTCAAACAGGGGATTTGGCATGGCAAGGCCAAAAGACTAGCAAAGATTACCTCAAACAAGCAGGGTTACTCGATAATGCTGAAACAAGTTTTGTGTGGATTATTCAACCAGATGGCAAAGCGATAAAACAACCCATCGCTTATTGGAATCATCAAGAGCAAGATATTGCTCCTGGAGCAAGTCTCTACGTTGAGTTTTCAAGTCTATTTGATGACTACACTCAACTGAATGAAAACATTGTTGAATTACTCAGGAATCGGGCTCTGTAATGAAAAAGTCTAGCCACACAATCCATACCTTAGGCCGATTATCTGCACTGTCTTTGGCATTATTACCATTACTCCAGGTAACTGCAGATGAGTTTTCTTATCCAACACTGTTAGCCTCGCAATCAGATTTTGGTGGTGTTGGTTTGATGCAAATGCCAACAGGCCGAATGGCGCCTGAAGGCGAGTTTAATTTTGCGACTAGCTATAACGACGACTACCAGCACTTCACAGCCTCAGTACAACTGTTTCCTTGGTTTGAGACCACTGTTCGTTATACGCAGGTACAGGATTTACTCTATAGCAGCGATCCCAGTTTCAGTGGTAACACTAAATACACAGATAAAGGTATTGACTTTAAAGTTCGGTTGCTTGAAGAAACAAACTGGCTCCCAGAAACATCTTTCGGTGTGCGCGACTTTGGCGGAACAGGCTTGTTCGATGGCGAGTTTATTGCGGCGACCAAACGGGTTGGCCCACTAGACTTCACCTTAGGTATTGGCTGGGGCTATATCGGTAATAGCGGTAATCTGACCTCGGATAAGAAAGACCTTAATTATAATTGTGATAGAGATACATCCGTCGGTGGCAAAGGCGGCACAGTCGATTACCAACGCTGGTTTAAGGGCTGTGCGGCACTCTTCGGTGGTGTTGAATACCAAACCCCATGGGATCCACTGCGTCTAAAGCTTGAATATGACGGCAACGATTATCAATCCGATTTCCCTGTCGTGCGTGGCCGCGATAGGAATGCTATGCCACAGGACAGCAAATTCAACTATGGTTTACTGTATCGATTTGGTGACTGGGGCGATCTGCATTTAAGTTATGAACGTGGTAATACTTGGACGCTCGGTTTTAGTTTGCAAACGAATTTCAATACCTTAACTCAGATAAAGCGCGATCCTGCTGCGGCTAAATATAAGCCAATACCAGCGGCACCGTTAACGCATGTACAAACAGCCAATATTCCTTTAGATAGTGTTAGCCCTTCAGAAAATATCATTGCGACGGCTGACACCAGCCTATACATCAAAGCAGAAATAGCTGACACTCATTTAATCGTTCAGCCTAAAGAAGCAATGTTAAAAACAACAATTGACTGGAATAAGGTATCTCAAGAACTGCAAACTATTGCTGGTTATAACAATGCCAAGATTTATCTCGATACCGGCAGTATTACTGTCGTTGGTGAGCAAACTAAATATCGTGATAGAAATGAAGCCCACCAAAGGGCTGCCACTATACTTGCCAATAATAGCGATCTGACTCAAATTAAAGAGTATCGCTTAATCGAGACCCATTATAGCCAGCCGATTACAGAAACGCGTATTGATGCAGAAAAATTTGCCCAAGTAGCCAGCTTTGCTTACCTCAATGCTAAGGTTACTGATGCGAGTCAAGTTGCAGTCCCACGCTTACCCCAAGGTGAGTTAGTAACGCGTACTGATAAAGATTGGCTGGATAAATTAGGCTTCGATGTTGCTCCCACTATGGTGCAATCCTTCGGAGGCTCAGAAGGCTTCTACATGTTCAATATCGGTATTACTGGGAGTGCAAACTATAAGTTTACCGATAATTTCGAATTTGGCGGTTCTCTTTATCTCAACTTATACGATAACTACGATAAGTTTTTATATGACGTACCACCAGACGGTACCGACTTGAAACGAGTAAGAACGTTAATACGCCAATACGTTCATGATAACCCGGTGAGGGTTAATAACCTCCAATTGACATGGATGGATAATCTTAGTGATAACATTTCCTACCAAGCCTATGGTGGTTATTTGGAGATGATGTATGGCGGTGTGGGGACTGAGTTTCTCTATCGTCCACTCAATAGCCAATGGGCATTTGGTTTTGATATTAACTATGCGAAACAGCGAGATCCCGACAGTATGTTCGGTTTCTTTAGTGACGAAAACCAATATGATCCGCAAACTAATCAAGCATACAGAGTACAAACAGGGGTAGTGACTGGGCATGCAACGGCTTATTACCAGCCGGAGTGGTTCCCCAATACTTTACTTAGAATAAGCGCAGGGCAGTATCTTACCGAAGATAAAGGCGTGACGGTTGACTTCTCTAAGCAGTTTGATAGCGGTGTTATTGTCGGTGCATTTGCGACTAAAACCAATTTATCAGCAGAAGAATACGGCGAAGGCAGCTTTACCAAGGGCTTCTATATTTCCATCCCATTCGATCTTATGACCATAAAATCGACTCAAAGTCGTGCTTTCTTGTCTTGGATGCCACTGACCCGTGACGGTGGTCAAATGCTCGGACGTAAGTACAACTTATTTGATGTCACAGATGCGCGAGCACCTTGGTATACCAGACCGAGTGTTGAACCAGCGAAATAGTGAGTGCGTAGTTAAAACTAAAAATGGGCAAGATAATTCTTGCCCGTTTTGTTTCTGCCCATAAAAACTGATTACAAATTTAGGACTTAATGCCACCAATAAATAGCAAGTTAAGCGCTCTACTCTATTGGCGACTTAATCCCATGTGGCGATGAGCGTAAATACTGTGGCGGCGCTTTCACAGTTGCACCGAGTGTTGCGGCTGCATGCCAAGGCCAATGTGGGTCATAGAGCATAGTGCGAGCAAGCGCGATAGCATCGGCCTGCCCTTGCACCAAAATCGTTTCCGCTTTATTAGCATCTGTGATTAATCCCACGGCAATCACAGGTATGTTTACCTCAGCTTTAATGGCTTCGGCAAAAGGTACTTGAAAGTGCTCAGCGACAGGGATTTGTTGCAGCGGACTTAGTCCACCAGTACTCACATGAATAAAATCACAACCTCTGATCTCTAATGCTTTTGCCAACACTAGGCTTTGGGATAAATCCCAACCACCAATCGGTTGCCGAAATCCGCACACCAAGTGCCATTTTAAGCGATATCACAGCCTTGTCCTTCCTTTTAATACAAGACGAGGCTGGCTTTATGATGCTGCACTGGCGAGACTATCTCGCGCGGATAAAATCGGTGTGGTAATTAACGGCCAATCAATGGCAAATTCTGCACTGTTCCAAGCGATAACACTTTCATCTTCAGGATCATAATATTGGGTACATTGATAAATAACTTCAGCATAATCGCTGAGAACATAAAAACCGTGAGCAAAGCCCGGTGGGATCCACATTTGCAGATGATTCTCTGCCGATAGCACTCGCCCAACCCATTTCCCATAGGTGGCTGAGTCGGCCCTTATATCGACGGCCACATCAAAAATGCTCCCTGCACAGACCCGCACTAACTTACCCTGCGGTTTACGCCGTTGAAAATGCAAGCCTCGCAGGACATTACGTTGCGATCGGCTGTGATTCTCCTGCACGAACACACATGACTCGAATCCCCGCTGTGCAAAGCAGGCATCAAAATAGGATTGCCTAAACGTCTCCATAAAGAAACCGCGTTCATCCCCAAAGACTTGCGGTTCAAACACCAACACTTCGGCTAACTCAGTTGCGCTACATTTCATCAAATACCTGCTTATCGAGTAATGCCTTAAATAGCGGCAAATCGTGGGGAGTGCAAATGATCAAGATGTCTCGAATATCAGCCTGCATCAGGGTGACAAGTGGATAATAAATCATAGGTTTATCGTAAATGGGCAGTAATTGCTTACAGACAACCTGCGTCATAGGATAAAGACGCGAGCCAGTACCGCCCGCCAGTAAAATGCCTTTTCTCATTGAAATATTTAAGATTGATAAGCTAGGTGAAGTGTCCAGATTGTAGCATATAAAAGACGACGAGCCGGAAGAACGGATGACAGGAGATGAGTCAGTCAATTAACGAAAATAATGGCGCAATAGCCGTTTGCATTCCAAGCACTAAAAGCCATTCAGCTTCAGTAAGATGAATGGATCCTCTATTCAATTAAGACAAAGCGCACATGCTGAACCTAACTCTCACCGATATACGCCCTTGCTACTGCTCGGGGATAAATATCTCAATACGTAACCCCTGATTAGGCGCAGAGAAGAGTGAAACATTACCATTAAGCTTTTGGGTGACCAGATTATAAATAATCGACATCCCTAACCCTGTGCCACCACTTTGGCGCGCAGTGGTGAAAAATGGCTCGAATGCTTTGGCTTTCACTTCATCGGACATGCCGATGCCATTGTCTTGATACGTCATCTTGATTCGTGATCCCTCCTTTTCAACCACAATATCAATTTGTTTATCTGCGGCGAAGTCATCGGGGAAAGCATGGCGAAAACTGTTAGCAACTAAATTGGTAAAGATCTGAGCGATCGCTCCTGGGTAAGAATCAATGAAAATATTGTCATCGAGTTCCACTTTTAAGGTGATGTTTTTCTTACGCATTAAAGGCTTTAACGAACTAAAAATTTGGAAAATATAATTCTTTAAATTAAAGTGCTCACGTTCCAATATCGATTGATCTGCGGCAGTACGTTTAAAGTTATGCACCAGTTCAGCAGCGCGGGAAAGATTACGCTCGATTAAACATAAACCGTCCTGCATTGTATTGATAAAGCTGACAAACTTATCTTCATCGAGATCGTTTTTCTCGAATGATCCTTTTAGTAGCGACAGCTCATCCAAGCAATGGGTCACGGATGTCACCGCGATACCCAGCGGCGTATTGACCTCATGGGCCACACCGGCGACTAAACTGCCTAAGGCGGCCATTTTTTCATTCTCAATTAAGTGCTTTTGGGTCGATTTTAGGGTTGATAAGGCCGTCTCGAGCTCCGTTGTTCGCAGTTCAACTTGATGCTCTAAATCGGCATTAATGAGTTTGAGCTGTTGCTGGTATTCGAGGATCTCTTTAGCACTCATGGCTCGGCCGAACAGATCGGCTAGTGCCGAAGCAAACGCCTTTTCATCCCGCGTCCATTCCCTCGCCTCACCTTGATGCTCAGAACAAATAATCCCCACCATTTTGCCGTGGTGACGAATGGGGCTATCTAGCATAGAGGTGATCTGATTCGGTTTCAGATAGGTTTCAACAAACTCTTTGGTGGCGGGATCGGTTTGGGCATTATTGGCGACAATAGTGCGCTCATTGTCGAGTAGGCTGAAATAATGGGGAAACTGCGCACGAGTGAGCACTAACGCCTCTTGCGGCTGTTGGTGGTCGAGTAAATAATAACAAGCGATAGTCTGATTATCCTGACCAAACAACCAAATGCCCGCCCGCGAGATATGTAATCCCTTACAGATTGAACTCACAATAAGTTGCGAGGCTTGAATGAGATCGCCCTCATCAATAACCTGAGATTTACTAACATCAAATAGGATTCGATCAAGCATTCGGGTCATAGCGGTTCATCCGGAATATGGATATGTAGGGAGGCAAACGCATCTAACAGTTTTAGGCTAGCTTCACACAATACGGGGTCAAACTGCTTACCCGATTGCGCCAAAATATACTCTCGCACCGCATCGACTGACCACGCCTCTTTGTAACTGCGCTTGGAAAGCAAGGCATCAATTACATCGACAATCGCCATGAGTCGGCCTTCAATGGGAATATCTTCCTTAGCAATTCCACGGGGATAACCTTGCCCATCCCAACGCTCATGGTGGGTATAAGCGATTCGGGCACCCATTTTGGCAATAATACGATTTGAGCCTGCGAGCAAGTTATAGCCTTTCTCAGCATGGGTTTGCATGATCGCCCATTCCTCGGCATCAAGCTTGCCTGGCTTATGTAAGATACTCTCAGGGATACCTATTTTACCTACATCGTGCAAAGGCGCGGCGTAACGAATCGTTTCGATAAAGTCGGCGTGCATGCCGATGGCAATCGCGAGCATTTCAGTCATGCGCGCAACCCGGCGTACATGGGCTCCGGTCTCTTTACTGCGCTGCTCAATGGCATCGCCTATGATTAAAATCAGCTCCCTTTGTGTTTGCTGTACATTTTCACGGCCCGACAAATTCTCGAAGGTTAAGCTCACATTCGCCGCAAATAACTCAAGAATACTGACTTGAAAATCCGTTAACTTAGTGTCGTGTTGCAAATATAAAATACTGGTGACATGGCCACTTAGCTCATAAAATCCAACGTAAATATTGTCACGAACGAGCGAAGTTCTTAGCGCAATGGCCTCAATAATATACTCACGTACATCCCCTGGTAGCGTCTCAACGCTGCCACCTTCGCAGTAACTGACCATATCGCCCGTGGCGGCCAGTAGGTTCATTTGGGTATCGAGGTAAAGGTCTTGATGGTAACTCGTGAGATACAGGGCTGAGCTTTCAAGATTGAGTAACTGCAGGGTCTGTTCGAGCACCGCACTGCCAAAATTATGCAATGTATGGCTTTTAAGCACAGAGGTAGAGGCGGCAATGACTTTCTCCATCCCCTTTTGGCTTTGCTCGATAATTTTAATATCGCGATAGGAACGCAGCGAAGTGTAGACACAAGACTTAAGCCGAGCCGCGGTAAGTTCTGTTTTGGCCTTGTAATCATTGATATCAAAATCCCGAATTACTTGTTCTTCTGGTGCCTGTCCCGGCTGACCTGTGCGTAAAATGATGCGGGTGCTGTGATTATTTAATTCAGTACGGATTTTTTGAACCAGTTCTAATCCGGCATGGTCGGTTTCCATGACCACATCAATAAAAGCCAATGCGATATCTGTTTCGGTTTGAAGTAACGCTAAGCCTTCCGCAGCGCTGTAACAGGAATAAAACTGTAATACCCGATTATCTAAGGTCAGATTTTTCAGAGCAAATCGAGTCACCTCATGGATCCCAGGCTCATCATCAATAATGGCAACTTTCCAAATGCCTTGTTTAGGCTTATGGGATGTATCCTCGATAACATCAGCACTTTTCTTAAATAACGCCACAGAACCACCGTCTACGATGAATAGTTAAGCTTTAGTATAGATTCAATCTCGAAAGTGACTAGTTTCAAAGGATAAATTATCATCTTATTGGTTACAGACTTTAGGCTAATCACTAACACTCTCGCCACGTGGAATACAAATACACAAAACTTAACCTATTGTTATAAATTAGGAATAGTCAAAGTTAGGCTCTGCCAACCTTGACGGGTATGATGAATACACTTAATCCATAACACCCTGAAATGCTATTGGAGCCACTATGAACAAATCACTATGTTACATCGCACTGCTGGCCTTATTTACCACGGCTTGCTCTGAAGCCCCAAAAGAAGAAACCGCAGTCGATACGACCCAGGTTCAAACAGAAGCCGCTAAAACCGTCCCTGTAGGCGATACCAGCCAAAATTCACTCGATTGGGCAGGCAGCTATGAAGGTGTGTTGCCATGCGCCAGTTGCGAAGGTATTCAAACCCTGATCACAATACAATCTGATAATAGCTTTGTTCAAGAAACGGTCTATTTGGGTAAAGATGAGAAGATTTTAAAACTGATGGGCAAAGCAGCGTGGGATGAGAAAGGCCAAAAAATCACTTTGGAAGATGGCACACAGTATCTGGTCGGTGAAAATCAGCTGATCATGTTAGATACTGAAGGCCAAAGAATTACTGGCGATCTGGCCGCTAATTATGTATTGAAAAAGAAACAATAGCAGAGTGTTTGTTTGAAGAGAGGCATCGCTATGCGATTATAAAATCGTGCAGTAACCCTCTAAAGATCAAATGTACTCCGCCAAATCAAGGAACGAATAGAAGGCTCAAGGATGAGCAAACGACATTGTTATTAAGCCACAGCGGAAAATACACAGACGAAGAAATGACTTTAGATAAACAAGCGCAACTGATCCGCTATCAAGATTGCCCATCAACGCCATGGAAAAATGGCGGTGGGAGCACAAAACAGCTACTTATTTCCCCCATCAATGCCGAACTTACTGAATTCGATTATCGGATCAGCATAGCAAGCATTAGCAGTAACGGACCCTTTTCATTATTTAATGGCATAGACAGACAACTGATCATCCTAGAAGGCGATGGTGTTGAACTCAGCATCGATAGCCATGAAGGGAAAAAACAGATAAATGACCTTGGTGCAGATGAAAGGATAGAGGGAGACACAGATACAACTAAGTATAAACAACTCACGCCTATAGACAGTGCATTCTGCTTTGCAGGCGAAACCTCAATAACAAGCAAATTATTAGGCAGTAATGTTATTGATTTCAATATTATGACCAAACGCGGTGCATTTAAAGCACATACTCAAAGGCTTAACTTTAATGGCATATTTATAGAAGAACATGCTGCAATTACAAACAACAATAAAAGTGAACACCACAACACAGCAGACGCTCCTATAGTCGACCTACTCTGCTGCTTAGATACAATGACATGGGAGCATAATGGAAAAGTTATCAAAATCATGCCCTATGACATGCTTATCACTAAACCAGGCGAAGATATAAAGTTAGCAACGACAACGCCAAGTCGATTACTTAGAGTCACCATTACGGACTGTAAACCATCAAGCAAATAAGTGGGCACTAACTTCCTCTAGTAAAGCACAAGTTCATTGTTCGACCCCAAGATTGCTCTGCTCATTAGTGTCTCCAATATTATAAATCCCGCCCACTTAGCCTTTAATTAAAAAGTAAAACAAACATAATCAGAATTACATCCGTGCACTGGCTAATCATTGCTATCCAGAGGTAAGTAATTCCCAAAAAATGCGTTAAGCACCATTAACAGGATCAGTTTTTCATAGCTATAAATAGCTTGGCAAGTTAGTCATCACTATCAGCAAGATTGCTGTAATAAAAACTAAATAAATTTATCCGTATATTAAAAAGCAAATGCAGCCCAAAGCTAAACCGATAAACCAGCGCCACATGTAATGAGTGTTCGGCGAATCTGTAAGCAAAGAGCAGAAAACAAAAAGCCAGAAAGTATACAACTTTCTGGCTTAAAAACTCAGAATATCAATCCCTGAATGGACACTAAGAGCCGTTAGGCTTCACAGAGTCAAGAACTAAGCAGCTCGGACCGCATCCGCAATATATTCTGCTTGAGTCTGCGTCATTATAGTATCAGTAGATTCGACCATGACCCGAATAAGCGGCTCTGTACCCGATTTACGCAACAGCACTCGCCCTTGGTCACCTAAGATCCCTTCGGCTTTAATCACGGCTTGCTGAACACTAGTCGTCGCTAAAATGCTATCAGCATCAGCATCAGCCGTGGCTAAACGCACATTAATTAACACTTGAGGAAGTTTAGTCATGCCAGCTTTAATCTCAGACAAACTCTTCTGGGACTCTAATACAGCCTTAAGTACCTGTAAGGATGCAACTATGCCATCACCAGTAGAGGCATGATTTAAACTCAAAATATGCCCTGAACCTTCACCGCCCAGTTGCCAACCCGTTTCTTTAAGCTGCTCGACAACATAGCGGTCGCCCACTTTAGCGCGAACAAAAGGGATATCCATCTGCTTAAGCGCAAGCTCTAAGCCAAGATTTGACATTAAGGTACCAACCACGCCACCTGTCATTTCTCCTTTGCTGTGTGCAGCCTGGGCAAGAATAAATAAAATCTCATCACCATCAACCACATGGCCATTGTGATCGACAAACATGACACGGTCAGCATCACCATCAAGCGCAATACCTAAATCAGCCTCATGTACCATAACCGCTGTTTGCAAACTGTCTAAATGCGTTGCCCCACAGTGATCATTAATATTCACGCCATTAGGTCTATCATTGATGCTAATCACTTCAGCACCGAGTTCACGATAAACATTGGGCGCGATATGATATGCGGCGCCATGAGCGCTATCGACAACAATCTTCAATCCCGCTAAAGATAAATGATTAGGGAATGTACCCTTACAGAACTCAATATAACGACCAGCAGCATCATCGATACGGCGCACTTTACCCAGCTTTTTAGAGGCAACACACTGCATTGCATTCTGGTTAAGCGCCTTTTCTAACAAGGCTTCTATTTCAAGTTCTTGGGCATCATTTAACTTAGTGCCAGAATTTGAAAAAAACTTAATCCCATTGTCGTAATAAGGATTGTGGGAGGCACTGATCACCACCCCAGCATCGGCTCGAAACGTCGATGCTAAATACGCCACCGCGGGTGTTGGCATAGGGCCAATCAAAGCTACATTAACTCCAGCCGCCGAAAAGCCCGCCTCCATTGCCGACTCAAGCATATAGCCACTACTGCGAGTATCTTTACCAATCAGTACTTCTTTAGTGCCCGTGGACGCGAGCACAGTACCCGCTGCCCAACCTAACTTCATCGCAAAATCAGGCGTAATTGGAAACTCACCGACCTTTCCACGCACACCGTCAGTACCAAAATACTTCCTAGACATACAAGTTCCTTAAATAAAAATACCGCGTAACTTGTAAAAAAATCAATATTAACAGCTACCATCCGCAATAGCTTATCTATTTTTTCGCGACAAGGAGTTATAAGTATAAAATAAGAAAAAATATAAACTTTTAAAAATTGATAAATTCAAATACTTACGATAAATAAGCCATTGCCAAAAGGCAGCTTTAAGTTTATTACCAGAAAGTGAATTAGGAGATAGTCGATATCGAGCTAGCGGCATTTGAACACAATAAGCGAACCTAGCCTTTGAAATGATTTTCAGCCACATAAAATAATCTTCATGACCAATTTTTTCCTGATAAAACTTCCCAAGATTGAATTGATTATAAATACCAGTCAAATTTCCAACCTTGTTACTTTTAAGCATATCAGATATAGAAATTAACTCAGAAAAAGTGCGAACACCTTTCCCTTTATCAAAGTTATCTTCAAAAATCATATAATTACTACAAACTACATCGTAACCAATTTCCAGAAACTTAATTTGCATCTCAAGCTTTTCAGGCATCCAAATATCATCACTATCAAGAAATGCTAAATATTTTTCATTAGATAACTCTATTCCCACATTACGCGTCATTGCAACGCCTGCATTTTTAGATTGACGCTTATAAATGATTCTTGAGTCTAAAAAAGACAGCACGATTTCACGGGTATTATCAGTGGAGGCATCATCTATGATGTAAAGATTCCAATTACTATGGCTTTGAGCCAAAACAGATTCAATGCTACTTTTTATACAACTTCCAGCATTATAAGCTGGCATAATAATCCCAACACTATTATCCAAAACAACCTCGAAAAATCAACCAAAAATTCACAGCATGACATTAAAAAAGATAAGTATTATAACTAAATTCTGCGATAGGAAAAAAAATCACTTTGATTACATAAGGCAGAATAATAAATCCTGCCCAAAAGGCAAAATAAAACCTATTTCTGCAGAGCCAGAACTTATGTAATACTAAAGAGATAGGAACAAGATAAAAAAATACAAAAAAATAATTTATTCGCGATAAAAAATCAAAACTCAACATCAATAAATATACATTGGAAATTAAACACCACATACCGACTAATACAGATTGAAAATCCGTAAAAATAATGCTGCGCTTCCTCACTAAATAAAATAAAACAAAATGTAATGGTACGTAATATACTTTTGAAAGTATATTTAAAAAACTAACAGATGGAGCACCACCAAAAAAATAAAAGGAGTAATTTGGTGCTATTGTGTCAATCAATAACTTTAATACTAAATCGAGGGGGGCAAAAAAAAATAAAAGAAAAGAAAAAGTATAAACAAAAAAAAGATTTTTAGAAATTAATATATAAAAACGCCTCGGTAACAATAAGAACACCAAAACAATTAATGCAGATGCATGAAACAAAGATGCTAGAAGACAAATACATACCCCTAAGATTTGCTTTTTATCCGCATAAAAGATAAATGATATTGCAAATAAATACATAGCAAATGAAGCTCTAATCAAATTCATTTGAGTATGCATCAAATTTGTAACACAGAAAAATGTTAAAAAAAGGATTGAAAAAGATGCCAGACCTTTTTTTTTCAAATAATAAATAGTGAAAAAAATTAATACAGACTGAATAAAAACAATAATCATTATATATGTTTCAAAACTAGCAAATGAGCTCACAAACAACGTAAAATAATAAAAAGCAAATTCATTTTTCTTAAAAATATATAGAAGCTGACTATGATCATAGAATATATTCATGTAACTAAAATAGTCAGTACCAACACCGTACTGAACTGATGGCAAAAAATAAATGCACAATACAAACATAAAGCCAATTAAAATTTTAACTAGGCTAGTGCTTTTCATATCTAATATATAGCAAAAAAACAAAGATATAGAATTAAATAAAATATATAACATTAACTAGCCTATTAAAATTTATAAATCATTTTTGAGATAAGTAATCTCTTTCTAATTCAATTTTACTATAACTAAGATCGACCGGGTGAGAAAACATTTTAGCAAAATAAAAATTTTTAATACCTGTTTTAGAAGAAATATAAGACCAATCATCAGCCATATAAGGAAACTCCTCCATCAACATTAATATTTTTTCAGCTACCTCCTTACTTATTAAATAACAACAGGTACGATACAACCATCTCTTTGTACCAAATCTGACTTTACATACTACATCTGAATAATTTGATAAAACAACCCGAGAGAAACTTTTCAAACCATCCTGACCACCTAAAATAAAAATACCATCTCTAGGCAACAGAGGGACTTGTTCATAAAAATAACTTAAGTCGCCACAAACACTTACATCATCTTCCAAAACCAATAACCATTCATCAGTCGAATTAATAAAATCATAAAGTGCCTTTTTATGACTTAAAAAACATCCTAACTCTGACGGTGAAAGTAATGTTCTTCCAAAAAGTTTAGACGTGTTGCATTTACTAGACATAAAATATTCAATAGCAGTAAGTCTTTTTCCATTAACAGCACTTACAACATTGCAGTTTAATTTATAATTTGAAATTTGAGACACGAGTTTCAAGCATCTCTCTTTATCCTCTTCTAAAGAAATAATTGATATTCTAATTTTACACTCAGACATATGGCAACCTATAAGTCGACTTAACGATAAAAAGATGATAACTTTTTAACAAAAAGTGAAATACTAAAACGAGAGAAAGAAATAATAAAAAAAATCAAACCCAAAATATAATTATTAGGGAGAGTGAATAAATTTTTACTCAACGCCAACACATCTTCGAAACGATATGAAAAACCACGCCCGTAAGATCTTTCTACATATGAAAAACATGGACTTCTTACTGAAATAGACTTAGCAACTAAAGCTAAAGAAACTTTAAGTGGTATATCTTCCGCCCAAGCTAAACTCCAAACTTTGTAGACATTTTTAATGAAAGTCGTTCTGTAAACAGTATTTGACTGATTCCAACCACTACTAGCTCTGATTGATAAAGATAATATTTCAATGCAAGCACGATAAAATGATGAGTTAAAATGTGAAGACTTGATATAATTTGAATCTGAGGTATTAAATAACGTCGGCTCATTCATATCTTCAGGATTCAAAACTGTACTTTTAAAAGTAATTAAATCTATAGTTTTATTCTCTGAAAATAATCTCGCGCAAATTTCAAAAATTTGAGGTGATACAAGATCATCACAATCAACAAACATTGATAATTGAGTTTTAGATAAACATAATCCTTCAAAACGTGCCTTCGATGGACCTGAGTTATCAATAAATTTATAGTGAACCCCAAAATCAGAACATATTTTCTCATTATTTTTGGCATGCACAAAATCAGAACCATCATCTATTACAATTACATTAATTGAGTCACTTTTTGATAAAGAGCATAAAAGTCGACTTAATTTTGACGGTCGATTGTAAGTTGGAATTATTACTGAAAGAAATTTCATTGTTCTACTCAAGTCGACAGTTAAAAACGATAACTAAAAATTGATACTATTTCAAAACAGATATAAATGGATTGGGTTTCAACCAACAATCATAATAAGTTGAATTTTTACCATATGAATTATCATATAAAAAAACTTCTTTACCTAATAAAGAAGCGAATATTACTCCATGCAATCTATCAGTATAAACTATATCATACTGATTAAAAAAACTGGCAGACTTAAAAAAAACGGAGCGACTTAAAGACTCCCAAAGCATATTTGACTTATTTTGAGTAATGAATATAAGTAGATCATAAAGTCGTTTTAATATAAAGTCTTGAACAGTTATGATATCCTGCCAATCAAAAGTTTTTTTGTCTATTTCTCTTTTTATATGTCCGTTACCTTCAATATCAACACGAACAAGGTTTAATTTTTTCTTTGGAAATATATTTGATGGACCAGCCTCTGTTACATCTACAAGAGGATGTAAACTATGTGCCATATCAGGCATCAACTTTACGAAATTAGAAAATTTTTCAGCAATTTTAAAGCTCTTTTTATCTCGTACAAAAAAATGAAAATTTGAATGTTTAGAGAAAATTTTTGCACTCCTTTCTTCTCTTTCCTCGCTGTTAAAATAAATTGTCTGCGGTAAACAAACTATTACTTTATTCTCAAATCGTTGTATAATTTCTTCACGAAGAGATTGATGGCAACCAGAATCATATAGATCACCAAAGTTACCGCCACCGTGCATTAAAATTACGTCAGCATCTTTCAATTTACTCCAGCGAACGTGCTTTGCATCAGACCTATATATGACATTTATTGCATTATTTTTAAAGAACTCTTCAGTTCCTAGATATATCAAAAGATCCCCCACATTAAAATGTATAGGAATATCTACATATGCAACTTTTTTATCAACTAATAAATCAGCTATTACTTGATGGCAATTTTTTAAAGATTGCATTGTGTTGAACCATTGATTATTAAGTTCCATATAAGCCTTCTAACATTTGACAAGATGTGTAATTAAATATATTTCCTAGCTATCTTTCTAGAAAAAAGTAATGATATAAATAAAACAATACAAGATGGATATAGAAGTAAAGAATATCCAAAACTGTTAAAATAATAAAATGTTAAGGGAACCATAATACTATGAAACAATGAAACATAGACAAATGGTTCAACTTTAAAGCATCGAATATAGTTATTGTTTGATGTTAGAAGAAGTAAAATTAGAAAAAAAATAAATATACTTATCATAGAATTGACATCAACTGTTTTATCAAATAAATAAAAACTAGGGAAGTATATGTACACAATAATATAAAATATGTAACCTAAAATAAGAAATAATATTGAAAATAAATAGTAATTTTCATATATTTTCTTTGCTACATTTTTTTCGCCTGTTGCTAATTTATTAGCTATAACTGTTGTTTGAGCCTGCAAAATAGATTCCGCCATTCCAAAACCTGCTCTTGCTAAACTAATTGAAAAAATTAATTTACCGGCAAACTCGGCATCGAATATTTTAAAAGAAACTAAATTAAAGCCATTCCAAAATAAAACTCCACACCCCCACACTATGGCAACTTTTGAAAATAGCGGCCATAGCTGAATAAAAATCTCTTTAAAATTGCTTGTGCCAATAACAGTTTTCATTGAAAAATGAAGCTTAATTAAGTGGGGTAAAATACTTAAAAAAAGAAAAATATTACTTACAAGTAAACTCAAAGCTATTGTAAATAAAGAGAAATCATTTAGCAAAAAAAAACAAATGCAAATGCTATTTACTAATGCTGATAAAGTCTGAGCCCTATAAATTACAATCTGCTTTTGAATTGCTTCCAACACAATTAAAAAAGGCAATTGGAAAGTAGTAAAACTTATAACTATAACTAATAATACCCACGGAAGTTTCCACTCTACAGGTCCAGAATATTGAGCATAAAAATAAAAGCCAAGTGGACCTACAAAAAATAAAACAAACAATGAAACAACGGAGAACCACTTAAGTCCGAAAATAATATAATTTTTTATTTCTAACTTTGATTTATCACTCCAAGAACCTTCATTTTCATGGTATGCATGCGCAATAAACTGCTTTAATGTATGCCCTAGACCTAGTTCGGCCAGTTGCTGTATAGAAATCAGACTAAAAAAAGTATAATAAAAACCTATCTCTTCTGATGATAAGTATTTAGAAATAAAAAGCAAAGTAACTGGCCCAGAAAGTAACTTAACTCCTCTGGAAGCGGCCGCATAAAATGAAATCTCTTTAAAGCTCATCGTATTTTAAAATACCTAAACGTAAATTACACTTACTAAAAATATTGATATTTGCAATCACATTACCTTCCCATTCCAAATAAAACAACTTTAACAGTCTTAAGCAGAATTTTTATATCTAATAAAGTACTGTGATGTTTAATATAGTAAATATCATATTTATGTTTCCATACCGCATCCTCAACCGAGGCGCCATAGGGATAACTGACTTGTGCTAACCCTGTAACTCCTGGTTTAACCGCATGGCGGAAACGATAATAGGGAATTTCTTTTTCTAACTCAGCGATAAAGACTTCACGCTCGGGTCTTGGACCGACAATCGACATTTCGCCTTTTAGAATGTTAATAATTTGCGGTAATTCATCGATACGGGTTTTACGTATAAAGTTACCCACTTTTGTTACACGCGCATCATTCTGACTTGCCCATTGCGCACCTGATTTTTCTGCATCGTTACGCATGGAACGAAATTTTATCACTTCAAATTCATCATTATATTGACCAGTACGGCGCTGCTTATAAAAAACCGGACCTGGACTCTCAAGTTTTATTGCCAGTGCAGTTAATAATCCTAACGGTATTGCAATAATACAAAGCAAAAGAGCGGCAAAAAGATCAATAATTCTCTTAGCGAGCTGCGTACGCTTTGTCGATAGAATAGAAAATGCTTTTTGATGTAAAAAATAACCACTATGGAGTAAACGCACTTCAGTGTAGCCTAGTCTTTCATCTAAATAACTGACCAGAGGTTCAACCCAAGCGCCAAGCTCAGTAGCCTTAACCAAAAACTGTCGTTGTTCTTTAGTTAAACGCGCACTTTCAAAGTGGCAAATTACTTTACAACTTAGATCAGTAATGCTGTAGTCATTAACGACCATATCAAATGAATAGTCATCAATAATTTCACCGATTTCTAATTCCCTATCTTTAGGGCAATAGACATAAATAACTTCCTGAGTGAGTACCTGTCGTTTTGACTTAAAACGTTTAATTACTGTTTTAATTGGTTGAAACTCTTCAGTATCTACCGTTTCATTTACACGTATATTCATACAATAAACCAATTGTTAGTAGGTTCTAGGTTCTAGGTTCTAGGTTCTAGGTTCTAGGTTCTAGGTTCTAGGTTCTAGTAGACTGAAAGCCATTCTAGTACCACACAATAAAATCCTAATCTTCTTTTCTTATAAAATGCCTTACCAATACAAACATCACACCTAACATCCCCCCAAAAATGGTGCCTAGTACACATATTAACGCGCGTTTAGGTTTAGCCTTTTCTTCGGGTGCAAATGCAGGGTCTATGGTTTTAAACACATATTCATCGCGTACTTCGGCAAACATTATAGTTTTGGCTTGCTCTTCGACTAGCTTATAAAGAATTGTCTTAATATCGGCAACATTGGTTAAGGCGATTTGTTTATTTAAAAACTCACTGCTGCGATTAGCTTCAGCTACATCGCGCTCTTTCATCACTTTATTAATATCTTCAATTAACCAAGTGACCCATTGCTCTGCAACCGTTGGGGATAAATGTTCTACGGATAGCGTCACCATTCCCGTTTCTTTATCACTATTTGCAGAAAAGATTTTGCTAAATTCTTTATAAGCTTCCTGCATTGAGGGCTCAGGTTTAAATGGTGGTTCTACATCGCGTACCCAAGTATTCGTCTCTGATATATATGTATCTTCATCATAGAGAACTTTATCTTGATCTCTATCCCACTTTTTGGCAGCCATTAAGACGGCGAGAATATTATGTTTTTGAATAAAATCACTGGTAAATTGACGGGATTTTAATACTTCAATAGCAAGTTGGGTTTTATCCGTCCCCCCTTTACCACCTAAATTCACTCCAGCAAGACTGGCTAAACCGCCAAATTGAGAGGCTAAGGCACTCAAGCCTCCACCTTGCTGTTCTGATGCAGGAGCTAGTAATGCCTCAGACTTATAGATATTGGGTTGCATTATAGCAAACACCACAGAACCAATGGCAAAAACGGCAGTAATGGCAATGATGAGCCATTTGCCTTGCCAGATGACGGAGAACAATTCGCGAAGATCGATTTCGTCGTCTTGCACTTGAGGAAATCTTGCGTCGGATTGGTATGTGTTTGGGTTTTGAGTAATTTGTGTGTTCATTGGTTCTTCAGGTTCTAGGCCCTAGGTGCTAGGCCCTAGGAAAGCTTAAAGATATTTAAAGAAAGTGTTAGGAAAAGCAGAGCGCTGCGCTTCTAGGGGCTAGCGCCGAGAGCGAAGCGTCCTAAGTGCTAGGTGCTAGGGCCTAGAGCGAGCTTGCGAACGTTCTAGCAGCAACGCTTTTTGCTGCGTCCTAGAGGCCGAAGGCCGTCCTAGTTTTTAAGTACTTTCATAATCTGCGGACTCTTCTCGGACACTGCCTTTTCGTATTTTTATCAAAGAAGCAATCATTGCTGAAATTTCTTTAGCCTCTTTGATAAGAGTCATTCCGTTTTGCTTGTCTATCACGCCAATTTCTATCGCAATATATATCTGAGTAATCAGTTCCCCAGATGAGCCTTTTGCAAAATAAAAAAATCTTGCGGACTCTGCATTCGACTCACGTTCCTCGCCTTATTCGATACATCCATGTACCTCACCTCTACGAGGCCGATGAAAAATCACATCGTTCAAAAGTTGCTCCTGCACTTTTGTCAGCAATGTTTGAGGGAATAGAAACTGCCGCTCTGGTCATCTGATCTCTGAGCCCATAATCTCGGCAATTTTTAAGTTCCTTATAAACATCACATGAAAGGCGACAAGCGCGTTTCCAAACATCCAGTTGTTCGAATCGCATTGAGGCGCCTTAAAAGCAGAAACTAGGACGCTGCACTTCTAGGGCCTAGGGCCCAAATCCTAGAGCCATGCAGTGGCGTACTAGCAGGCCGAAGGCCGTTCTAGCGCCGCTAATCCTTGATAGCAAAAATCAAAAATTACCGCGTATAACTGCTGGCGGATGACAACTTCTAGCAATGGTTCGTCCAGATTCAAATAATCATGCACCAACACATTACGCATGCCAATTATCTGACGCCAAGGCGCATTGCCTTTAAGTAAGCCTGCATTATTTAAAATATCAAAAGCTTGATAGGCCTCCAATATTGGACGTTGGTTTACTTGTTGCGCCCAATGTTTGGCAATACCAATTGCTGACTCAATGCTTATTTGCATTAAACGTTGTAAAGCCAAACGCTGATATTTATCAAGTGGTGCCTGCAAAAAGTGGTTACGCAGTTCTTCTAAATCACTTTGGCACTGCTGCACATGGACACGCATTGCCGCTAAATACCCGTCATGTTTTATGTTATCGCTCATGTATCACTCGATGCTGTAGTCTTTTACCTGCTGTAGATAGTCGGTTTCATATCGCGACATGATTTTACCCACACCTTGCAGCATTAAACCTCGCTCGCGGCAATACCAAAGGGTATTGGCTTGTAGGACTTCGATACCAAGCAGTATGGGTGCTTGCATAAGGTCAATCACCGACAATTGACCATCACGTAGCTGTAAACTTTGCTGCCAATCCAGTAAAAGCATCTCGGGGCGCATACGCCGAGCAAAAATATCTGGCTCAAAGGAGGTAAACTGCACAGCTAAATCTAAATCACTGTGCTCATGAGCCAATCCCTTAGCGTGCGAACCGTATAGCCAAAGCGCGTTTATTTGCTTATCTGCATCAGCCAATTTCAACAACTGCATCTTGCAACGGTTAAATTCTTGCTCAGTCATGGTACCTCCGTGGAAAAGCAGAGCGATTGCGAGAAGCAAGGGCGCTTCGCTGCCAGCAGCAGCGTTTTGTGCTGCGCGCTAGAAGTTGCGAAGCAACACCCTTACATCTTCGTTTTACAGCCCTGAGATTACCGATACAGCAATTGCAGTATTATAAATAATGCCGGTTATCTGTGACCATAAGGTTAGGTTATCTTTATATTCAGTATCTAGTGGTACAACTATGGTATCGCCTGGTTCCATGGCACTACCGCCATTAAACCAAAAAGATGATTCAGGCATTTGGACTGAGCCATCAGCTTTCAGTACATAAGAGCGTGATTCATCGGCACGTTTACGGGCGCCACCAGATAATGCTAAATATTGATCGAATGTTAGACCTTGTTTATATCTATGTGTGCTTGGGTGCTGTACTTGGCCCATGACTGACACGGTTTGATTAGTCGCAGGAATGTACAACGCATCCTCATCTTCAAGAATTAGGTTAGCACTATCGATACCCAGTTGGATTGCATTGATATCAACAACTAATCGACCCACCGTTTTGACATTCTCGAGCTCATTGAGCATTTGCTGTGAATCGTTATAGCCAATAGTTGGGGTATCTTTGGTCAACGCTTTCGCGGCAATCTCTCGGCGTAATTCATCAGCGAGTTTTGATAACTCAAGTTGCTCTTTATCTTTTACTGATTTACGTAAAAATACCGCACTGCGAGGAGCGGCATCACTCGTTAAGCCGCCTGCACGAGCAAGAACATCCTTTAAGCTTTCACCGCGTTGAATGCTATAGGTACCGGGGAACTTGACTTCCCCTTTAATGGTTACCCAACGAGTATCTTGCCAATCTGGAAGGGTGCGAACAGTTAGAATGTCGCGGCTTTGTAGCTTAATATTTGCAGATGGATCATTTTGCATTACGCGGTCTAAGCTTAGCTGCACATGCTCAACTGACACCCCATTTTGCTCAGAAACCTGTTGGCGTGTTAATTCCGCAGAGAGTGTATAAGCACCTTCCTCTAAACCACCGGCAGCGATAAGTAGCTCTTTAACATCTGCATTAATGGTGATGGGATATTGACCTGGGAAACGCACATTTCCATTAATACTGACCAACTTAGCAGCGTCGCCAAAACGGCTTTGTTCTCTAAGTTTTTGAATTATTGGCTTTAGCAACGCTTCGCGGTCTGCATAATCAAACACTATGATTGAATCACGCGGATTTAATTGAGGATTGTAGTGTGATTTAGGCTCACCTATTGCGCGTCCGAGGGCAATACGCTCAACTTGAATATCACCGCGCTGATTTATCTCACGTACTAGTAAGGCATAATCCAAATCAGCTGAAATAGTGAGGTCACCCCAAATTGAAGGAAGTAAATCCGCAACGGTCAGACCTTTCGTCCATTGATACTTACCAGGTCGAACGACAGCACCAGCGACAGTAATCGCATTATCGATACGACTTGAGGCCGATCTTACATTTAAAAGGTCACCATTTTTAACTAAGGTGTTTAAACCCGCATTTTCGGTTAAATCTACACTGATTACGGTTTTAACTGATTCGTTACTGAAACGTTCAACCGTACTCGCTTTAGGATAAGCGCCTGGGTTTAGACCACTCGCCATGCGAATAACATCGGCCATTGTTTCATTATTTTTGAGTTCATAAATAGCGGGACGACGAACCTCCCCCATCACACTCACCGAACCACCTGAAGATGGAATGAATACGACATCACCAGATTGTAAACGAATATCCCCAGAGGCATCCCCGCGAAGCAGAAGATCATATAAGTCTAAGTGGCCTACCGTTTTACCAGCACGCTTAATTTGAATATTGCGTAAACTACCAATTTGGTTCACGCCACCAGAGATAAATAGGGCTTGAGTAATTGTCGATAAACTTGAAACTGTGTAAGAGCCTGGTTGGAAAGCATCACCTGCAACGAAAATGCGGATTGAGCGTAATTCGCCCATAGTGATATTTGATTCAATGCCGATCATGCTTTGGCTAATCTTTTGCTGTAATAATTCGCGCACCTCAGCAAAACTCAAACCAACTAGCGATATAGGCCCTAAATTAGGAAACTGAATGGCACCATCACGGCCCACTGTTAATGTGTATTGGTTATTTTCTTTACCGAACAACTGAACATTCAGACTATCACCAGGACCAATCATATACTCAGCAGGTACAGGTACATCGCTAACTGGCGCAAATGTACTTGGTGAACCCGCAAAGAGATCGTAGCCAAAACGTTTGAGTTGATTTTCTTTCTTGTCTTCAATTGCCTCAACCGTAGATTCTGACTTAGTCGCTTGATTTAACTGATCGCTCTCTGATTGATCAACCACATTATTTTTCGCCGCGCGCGGAGTCACTACTGTAGGATTTTCAACAACTGTCGCTGTAGCACCAGCCCCAGTTATGATTGAAGGGTCAACACCATATTGGCGTGCTAATCTTTCTTGTTCAGACTTAGGTAATGCTTTGAACTGCTCGATCATCTGCGGAGATGGCGTAATGGCATTAGCCTGCGCGCCCATCAAAATCGCGGCACTTATGCCTAGTATGATGAATTTTTTGACTTGTCGTAGCACCAGATATCTCCGTTTATAAAAATTGGGGCAAAACTTATTTTTTAGAATTTAGATGTAGCACAATTTGTTCTACGTTTGAGCAGTAAACAGCTTGATGTCTTTACATAAACTGAAATACATAATGCCTTTCTGGCACGCTACCGATCCGCGTGGCGGCCGGAGGCCTTCGGAGTTCGCTTAACGAATGAAACTATTCATTCGATGCCCTTCAGGCACGCTACCGCCCATAGATTGCGGCTTCTATATTGCCCTTCGCGTCGCGAAAATTCATATTTTTCAAGCAATAAAGCTATAACATTCTTTGATATAAAGAATCGCATGGCTCTAATCCTTTAGTATTCCTAGCGAGTAACATCATCAAACTTGTGAGAAAACACGCCGAGCAATTTCTACTTTGGGTAAGCAAAAACAAATAGCTTAACTAGGCTAATTGTCGTCTTTGCCTCAATATCCACATTTAACACTTAGCTAGCCTCCACGATGGGCGACCAGATTATTAAAACATTATCACAACATTGAGTTTTACAAGTCTACTGTAAACTTTCAGTTTTAGCTGGTTAATTAACAAGCAAACACAAGGTGTTTGTTCAAATTTTGAACAACAATTTATTGCCAAACCAACCAACTATTTCAGACAACCTGTAACTCATTGATTTATAGATTTTTCAATGATTTTTATTTATTGTAGGCAAAAAGCAATAATCACTAAAATAGCTAATGTCTTACAAAAACTTCATCTTAAGTCTGACAATGAAGTGTGATCCAACTCGCTAAATACTAACCCGCTCAACAGTTTGTTCTGGCACTGTAACTGTCTTTATTTGTCCCATTATGTTGAATAGAACGTGACAACGCTTGTTCGGGCATTTTTCTTGGAAAATACCTTCTAAATCAACAAATGGTCCATCAGTAAAACGAATTTTTTCCCCAGTTTTTAGCTCTGGTACTTCGGCTAATACCGTTTGGGAAGGCGTTAATTCTTTCATGCGAATGGCATGGATAATTCTGTCGTCAATGGGCGTCATTTTTTCTTGACAATTAACGATTCGATTCACACCACGAGTAGAGTGGACCTGCCTAACACTTGTTTGGCTTGGGTCGAAATTGATGAATAAATAATTAGGGAATAATGGTACACGACAGACTTGTTTCCGCCCGCGTTGAGATTTCTCTTCAGAGACCATAGGTAAATACGTCTCTAAATTTTGAAGTGCTAAGTTCTGTTGTGCTCTCGCTTCACTACGAGGCTTACAATACAAAAGGTACCATGCCTTCATACGCTAATCTCACTACCCTATTTTAAGTGACGTCCATTCACGGGCGGCAATCATAGCAAAGATGCTTAAGTCGATGGAAGCAGTTTTTCGCCGTTCTCTGACATCTCGCTCGGTATACATACAATGCGCACTTAGATTAGCGAATTCACATCTAAAAGCACGGTAATACTACATTGCTGATAATGTCACCACTTGGTTTACCAAAATTGACTTTGGTTGCTTTTAAGGGGTATATAAGGTGGGATTTTAGCGAAAATACTCATTTCACAGCTAAAAATATTACTTTTATTATAAAAACGTAACAATAACCCATACGTAACTAGCGGTTATTCAACAATTAATGAATGCATTTGTATGAATTGATTGCTGATTAAACCTGCAGGCGATATGGGGACGAGCAACAACCATTTTTCTGTGGTGACATCATCCTGTTTCAGGGGCCCACAGGCAATCACGAGCTTAAGGTGGAATACTTCATGAGCGTAGCAAAACCACAAGGAACGATGCTTGGGCATCCTAAGGGATTGTTCCTGCTGTTTACAACAGAACTTTGGGAACGTTTTAGTTATTATGCAATGCGCGCCATTTTGGTGTTTTATTTAACAGATCAAGTAGCCAATCAAGGTGGAGGGTTAGGTTGGACATCCGCAGATGCTCTTCGACTATACGCATGGTTTACAGGACTTGTTTACCTCACGCCTCTTCTTGGCGGTTGGCTAGCAGATAACTTTTTAGGCCAACGCAAAGCTATTTACATTGGTGGTACCATGATGGCTGCTGGCCAGTTTTTGCTGGCAACTCCACATGCATGGATTTTAGGATTCGAGACAACTGTCTTCTACTGTGGTTTGGCAAGCTTGATATTAGGCAACGGCCTATTTAAACCTAATATATCTACAATGGTAGGTGACTTATATAATGAAGGAGACCACAGACGAGATGGTGCCTTTACTGTTTTTTATATGGGGATAAACGTTGGTGCAGCGCTTGCCGGTATTTTAGTCGCAGAAGCTTATGAAGGTTTTGGTAGTATTCAGCTATTAGACGGAAAAGAGGTCTTTGTCAAAAACTGGCAAGCAGGATTTGTGTGCGCTGGTATAGGTATGCTTCTTTCATTGGTTATTCAATTCTTTTTAGCACAGAAACTATTAGGTGATATTGGTAAAGAGCCAGCGGCAAAATTGGAACGTGAGTTAAACCAGCGACGGGGGCAAGTAAGAAGTGAGCCTCTTACCAAGGTCGAGCGAGATCGCATCAAAGTTATTATGATCATGGGCCTATTTACAATTATTTTCTGGGCTGGTTTTGAGCAAGCAGGTGGCCTAATGAACTTGTTCACAAACGAGTTTACAGACCGTATGATTGGTAGTTGGGAAGTGCCAACGACATATTTTCAGTCGCTCAATGCAATATTCATTGTGTTATTTGCCCCAGTTGTGGCTTCGATCTGGATAAGATTAGGTAATAATGAACCAAATTCGCCAGTAAAATTTGCGCTCGGTCTAGTTTTATTGGGAACAGGCTTCCTATTTATGATTGGTGCAGTCCTCGAGATGGGCGGTGATGCATCAGCCAAATCAAGTATGTGGTGGTTAGTGGGCGCTTATTTCTTCCATACTATGGGTGAACTTTGCTTATCCCCAATTGGCTTATCTATGGTGACTAAACTGGCTCCACTGAGAATGATCTCACTCTTAATGGGCGCTTGGTTTACATTCATTTTTATTGCAAATTTAACGGCTGGGTACATAGGTTCATTCATCGGCCATGGCGGAGAAAAAGAAGAACAACTGGCCAATGCAATGGCGATTTTCTCTGGTATTGCCATCACAGCAGCTCTCTCAGGCATTATTCTGTATTTTATGGCTGATAAATTAGTGGATTGGATGCATGGCGCTGAAACTAAGCATCATACTGAAGCCGAAGCCTTAGAAGACGAAATAGCCGTTACCGCTGAGCATGAAGCAATAAAACGCTAATAAGCTCTGCGACTGTAAAAAAAAGCCTTACTAGCATTAGTAAGGCGTTTTTTTATGTCGAATTTGGACTGAATACTGATTTCATTTAAGACGAACTAGAGGCTCAACTGTAGGAAGCCACCTTCGGGGATTGTGGCATCGTAAACCAACCCCTTAAATTTATTATCAAGCAAAGCCTGTTTATGTTCAGGCTCACTGGTCGCAATACACAACTGCTCTTGCGGTAAAATACTGCGGAACTGAATGCTCGGCTTACCCCAATCTAATACGCCCAGCTGTAGGCTCTCTGAAAGCGCTAGCGGGCTTAATCCCTCGTCATTACGCAGATAACAACGCAGTCCCTTCCCAGCCTGTGCGATAGCAGCACGGTACTTAGTTAGCTCAATGGAGACATAAATCATATCCGCTTTGATATCGAGTCCCGATTTAACTAGACGCTCGTTCAAATAGCTCATCATATTGAATGGTTCAATAATGCTTTGGCTTTGGCCATTTCGAAAATCTTTAAGCTTCTGATTAACAAAACTTCTCAGCAGAACACAGGCAAAAGCGGCTCTATTATCTTCGGGATATAAATGCGCCATATACATGATCAAGTGATCAGTGCCGACCATTGCTGAATCAATAAAGTAACTGCTAATGTCACTGTTTTTATACAAACTGTAGTCAACTTTGGCGGCAGGGTAACTGATGTTTGAAGCGGGGAATAATTGTTGCTGCACTTGCTTGGCTGCGGCAACACTTTGCTCGAGCAAAGCGAGGTTGTCGCTTAACTCTTGATGAGATAGGGCTTCAAAATCCGCGGCTTGGGTATCATCAATGTAGGAATTATGTAGGCTTTGCTTAATGGCTTGTTCGATGATGAATAAATCGGATACTGGCTTAACGAGATAATCACTGGCGCCAATCCTTAGGGCTTCAACAACGTCAGCCATGACATTATTACCTGAGATCACAACTGAAGGAACCAGTGGCGCTAACCTTGTCATTTCCTTAAGCATATCAAGCCCACCAAGCTTAGGCATGCTTAAGTCTGCAAGAACAACATCAAAGTGCTGCGATTTGAAAAATGATAATCCTTCTTCACCGTCACAGGCTTGTGTAACTTGCGCGCCTCTACTATCAAGAAAGCTTGCAACAATCTGCCTAAACACAGGATCATCTTCAACTAAAAGAACCGCAACACCATTTAACGCCATAAAAGTTCCTGAATAGAATTCATCGCATTGCCATTACTCAAGTGAACATACCGATAACGTTATTCGATAAGGCGAACACTTGCATACTAAAGACAAATGCTGTCAAGTACGGCCTATTGGTTACTCTAGTTCTTGCATATACTGTTCGAGTAACTCATCATCATCTTGTTTTTGAGGAACATTACCATCATAGACTTTATAGTCCATGTGTTGTAAATACGCATCTTTGACAAAGGCATAGGGATCGAGTGCATTATCAACGAGTCGCTCTTGATCGATCGCAGATGCTCTGGAGTGAAGATTTTTAAGTCCCCATTTAACAATGGTTTGCCACATTGTTAGCTCAGACAAGGGAAAGTATAGACCATCAACCCAATCAGACGCGAGTTCTCGCACGACATAAGGACCCGCAAACGGTGCCATGAAATAAGGTCCATTGGGTACGCCATAATAACCAAGCACTTCGTTAAACTCATCTTGCTTACGGCTCATGCCCATCATATCTGCGACGTCAATGACACCTAATAGACCAACAGTTGTGTTAATCGTAAAGCGTCCACCCGCATTCGCCGCCCAGCCCCACTTTCCCTGCAGCACGTTGTTTACTAAGCTACTCGGTTCTTCTAAATTCTGTACAAAATTATTGATGCCCGTTTTAGCAGGCATAGGAACGTAATCGTTGTAACCATGGGCAACTGGGCGATATAAATATCTATCTAAATAGAGATAGTTAAAATCCCACATCGCACGGTTAAAGCCTTCGAACGGATCTCGGGGATCATCATAGGTGATTTGTACCTTAGCAGGTGTTTCCTGCTGAATGGTATCTGATACGGGTACTTCAGCCGCTTGCACTTTAGGCAACAGCAATAACCCCAAAGATAATCCCATCCATTTTAACTTCATATCGCTCTCTTAATATAAATGTACAGCTTAGGCAGCAAGTTTTCGCTAAAGTGACAATACAAAAATGACGATATATAGATAATTCGTCTTAGTGGCATACTATCCAGTATGACAGTTCCGTTGTCACAAGGCGCATAAGCATACTTGGCAAAAAAAATTGGTCAATTGTTAATTTTACAAAACGAATGTATCGCCGAATAAACTATATAAGGTCTATAAATGGAGTCGATTCCACTTGTTAGCAGTCAAAACCCGCAGTTACATACTGCGACAGCCCAAGCTGATGCTCTCAATGCTTCTCCGCGCCCTATTCCAGCTCAGGTGCAAATCTCGCCTGAAGGAGATAGTATTATTCTAAACGGTACAGAATATAATTTAAAGCTTGTTAATGCTCAGCAGCGGCAAATATTATTGACAGCTAATACTTTTCTAGTCACGCCTATTACGCAAAACACGCCACCAACAACCGCAGCGACTCAAAATCCCATCAGCCAACTGCTTGCTCTAGCCACGCCTATTGCGCTGAAAGTTCCAGAGGCTGTTATCAATTTGGCGCAACAAAATGGCATATCTCAGGCGCAGCTTTCGGCTCTTGCGGCTCGAACTCAAGGCTACCCATTACCAAACGTCACCATTATTAACAAAGCGTTTCAATTTGCTAATGGCACTGTTGTAGCACAAGATTCTGGACCTCAGCTGAATCAAGGAGAATTCTTAGCAAAAATAACCTTTCAGCAAGGGCGACCTATTTTATTACTCACCCCAATCCAGAGCAAACTCGAAATCGTTATTGGGGCGCCAGTAAATGAAACTCAGGTTCCCACAAATAAATTGTCTTCTGACATTGTGATCGCCAAAGTTGAACCGGTTCAGATCATCGCTTCCTTTTTAAAAAAACTTGAAGCTATCGTTTCTTTACCTGAGCCAACAAAACAAACTGCCACGACAAAGGTAGATACACCGGCAACTATGTTAAGCGGTAGCACTACTCAACCAGAAAAGTTAGATATGAGTACAGAAGGCGTCAAAAACAAAACAGCAAACGATGCTGGCATACCGCTTTCGAATACCAGTAAAGGGCCTTTCACGAACCTTAACAGCTCATCGGGCTCTTCAAGTTCGCTAAATTCACAGACGCA
>NZ_JAUOEQ010000031.1:0-57206 GCF_031931965.1 Shewanella sp. SP2S2-6
GATTTTAACCGCTTTATCACATATTCGTATCCGTCTTATGTGGATGCGCTCGATTCAACCACGCCAGATTGGTCTTACGGGATTGGGTATATAAGTAACGGCACAAACGTTGCTAAAATGCACCAAACTGACGGTACTGATAATCCAAAACAGATGGTGATATCTCTTTCATCTGATACGTTCCAGACCACCAGAATTACCGCATTACCTAGCGATGGTTTGGCAATGCTATTTACACCCGCCAAAATTCAGGCCAGTTCTATCAACCCTGCATCCAACTCTTCTACATTTTTGGACTCTACTGGTCAAAACATGTGTAACAGTAATCTCCATCCTGCATTTAGAGGTTATCTGCCCGGGATGCTTCAATCCTCATTCACTGGGTATTGTGATTCACTATTACCACTGATTCGAACTGTAAATGGTGTGGCATTCTATCATATGCCTATTAATCATGTTGGTGCAGGTAATTTGTGGATTTCAACAGGTGATTGGTATGAGTGATTTTATTGCTAAACCAATCATTGAGCGTTCGAATTACCTTGTCGGGTTGTTTGAACTGGATGCCGATGTTGCTGCTGAGCGATATGCCATTTTAGACCGAGTGACTATGAAATTGATCTGGCAAGGTGGTATCAAGCCGGGTGTAATAGTTAGGCACTTGGTTCGCAAAAGCTATGCTATCAATGGCGTGATCGTGCTAATGATTGATGATAATGAAACATTCAATGCAGTGGTTGCAGATGGTGTACGTCTGCCACTTGTCAATAGTAATGATATTGAAATTGGATATTAACGGCATGAATACGGTAATAAGCGTTGCTACAAAAAACATCCTTCTTGGTGCTATCGCTATCGATAAAATTGCTATTCACAGTGGTGAGCCAGGTGCTAATGGTGTTGATAATGAATTGAGTTCGCCACGCCAAGATTGCGTTTTCTCTGCCCCAAGCAATGGTGCTATTTCATTAGTGAATGATGTGCAATTTACCGTCACTGCTGGTTCTACTGTCAAATATATTAGCTATTGGGGGGGCACAACGTTTCACTTGTCTCAGCAAATTAATGATTTGGTATACAGTGCAACAGGTACGTTTACGTTATTAAGTGCAGACACTAGGGTGTCACTATGATTATCGACCCTAAAACTGGCAAGCAAATTTTCAATGACATTGTTGAAATAACACCATTACACGCTAATGCATTGCTCGCATACAGCGCATGGGCTACTGAGCTTGGCCTCAGTGATACTGCCACTTTACCCGGCTTGGTTCAGGCTGATGATGCTGCAACGGAAATAGATATAGGGTTTCCAACAGCAATAGATGGGCTATCATCCAAAATAATGCAATCAACTGAGGGATCAATCGGTATTTATGTTGACGAACCACCGGGCTCTGTCTCATCGTCTGGTCGTGCTATAATAGCCGTTGCACCCAGTCAAGTCAGTGTACCTCGTGCCTATACATCACGCGCCACGATCAACCCTTCATTTGTTATTAACTGTAAGAGCCCCAATGTTGATAGTAAATCGTACAATGCCAAGTGGTATAAAACGGCAGATGCTGCAATTCTATTTATCAGTTGGTCGCAATACGGTAACAGCAATTTAAATAAGACCGACCTCGCGATCAAATTTTCGAGAGGTAATATTGAACTGGTTTGCACTGCGGGTACTGATGCAGGCAGTTATCTTCAGTTTTTTATCATGGACTCGACCTCTGCATCTGGTCAAGCATTAGTCGGAAATGGCAATTTTGGCAAACAGCTAACACCATCCAACACGTACCAATTCAGGTCTGTGTCACTAAAGAAAATATCTGGTCAAGTGATTGGTGAGAATGGTACCGGTATCATCACCGATATTAGAGCATATCTCCGCAGTAGTGGTTTGCTCGTTGGTTCAACCACTTCTGATAGTTCGGGTGACTACCTCATTGAAACTGCATATCCAGATGAACATTATGTGGTTTGTTTGGCTGAGGATAGTTCCGCACTTAATGCCTTAGTCTTTGACAGGGTGATCCCAATTGATTGATTTCAAGTTTCCTCAAGGGGCTTATTTCCCGCCAAACGGTGAAGCTGTAGATTTTCAGTTTTCTGCAGATCGAGTCATTGCAGTTACGTCTAATTTAACTATCAATGTTTATGAAAATTATTTGCAGGGATTTAGTTTATCTGTACAGAGTAAAGTTGAAGTTTCAACAACTGTACGCATAACCAAACCGATACAGTTAAGATTTAATACATCTTGGCTCAATGCTACATCACCGATAACTTTGCGGTTTGGTGATGAACAGGTCCCAGAGCAGCCAGATCCTATACGTGTAGGAACCATTGGAATGGCTTGCGGGGTGATTTTCAAAACAAGTGAAATTATCGAGCAGCAACTTACACTAAGCCAGCGCAGTCAATCACATGCTGCCAATGCAGTGTTTGCATGGGATAGCTTTTTTAGCTTAAAACAGCAAATTGTAATGGTATGGAATACGCCGCCATTAGCTGGCGAAATATTTGCTGTTAACTGGCAATGGAATACGCTGGTACCTTTTCAACTCAATATGAATTGGTTAGTACCAGAGGCCCATTGTCAGCAAGCCATAAGCAATTGGATAGTGCCAGAGCCGCAGCAGACAATGCTTGAAATGCAGTGGTCACAAGCCGCCGCCAAGAGCCAGCAAATTAGCGTTAAACTGCATGTCGGCGAGCAACTAGCGACTGAGATAGCGCTTAGTTATACCGACATTCAAAGCCAAGGTGATAACAAGGTTGTGACATGGGCTCCCCATGCGGCGCGTTGGGTATGTTCCAGTAAATACGTACCGCCAGTGGGTAAGGTCACGCTGCGCTTTAGTGAGCCTTGGATTAACTCAACCAGCCCAACACAGCTTAGATTTACTGCCTCACCGAACGTGTGCTACTGGGACGATGGCGGCGGCCTCATTGATGCCAATCCGCCGTTACCCAATATCGATTTTAAAATCCCGATTGAACCACAAATCCGCAGGTACTACTTAATGCAGCCAACGATCACATGCGTGCGAGTATCAGATAGTTTACCGATTGTGATCACCAGTGTGAGCATTAGCCAAAGCCGTGGACAGTGGGCGAGGTCGGTTAGCCTTGAGTTCTCAAGCCGTATCGATGCGCAGCGTGCTCACAATGAACTATTGCTGATCACCATCAACGGTTATGAGTTTTATGCCATTACCGAGCAGCCAAGCGCCAGCAAAGCCTTTGGTATTGAAACCCACAGCAGCACAGGCCGATCACGCGCCGCAGAGCTGTCATCGCCTTACCTTTTGCCTATCAGCTACACCAACACTGTATTGCGCAGCCTTGGCGGTATTATTGGTGATCTGTTGCAAAACACAGGCTGGACTGCAGAGCTAAGCGGGATACCAGATTTTAGCGTCCCTGCAGGCGCGTTCAGTGTGGGTAACAAGTCACCGATCGACGCGATTAATGAAGCAGCGAGCCAATTGGGCTGCATGATCTTAGCGGATGATGCCACCCGTAAATTGACTATCATTCCACGCTGGCCAACCGTGCCGTGGGAAATGGCAACAGCGGTACCGGACCTAACAGTGCACGATGCTGTGATCACCAATTACAGCGAATCAGTCTCCCGCAATCCTTTGTGTGATGTAGTGTGGCTGCGTGGTGAACAACAGGGGATTAGCGCCAAGGTGAAACGCACCGGCAGCGCGGGCAATATTCCTGCTGCTGATATTAGCGCTCAGTTGATCGTAGATAACCAAGCGGCGCGCATCGCTGGCACCAATGCGCTGGCAGATACAGGCGACAAGCTGAACGTCACGCTATCCTTGCCCGTCATGGTTGATTTGCCACCCGCAACGCCTGGCATGTTAATTGGTATTCGTGAAGGTGCCGAAGTCTTTAAAGGAACGTGTGACAGTTGGAGCATCCGCGCCAGCGTCAGTGATCGCGGTGATATCGATATCGAACAATCCATTACAGTGATCCGCTCAATCGCGTAACCCTGCTAACAGCCAGCGAGGCACCATGCTTAAACAACTTCAAACAGCGTTAGTACTGCCACGGATGATCATGACTGTAGCTGCAGTAAACGCCGATGGAACGGTCACCGCCAGCAGTGCCAGCGGCCACACTATCCGCGCCATTGGCTCGGGAACGGTTGGTGATCACATCTACGTACAAGATGGCAGGGTGCTAGGGACGGCACCCGACTTGCCATTTGTGGAGATAGAGGTTTAAACATCCTTATCATGCAATCGCTTAGGGAATAACTCGGTATACACTTGCCATAGTGTATTAATGTTCCTATGTCCTGTCACTTGCGCCACTTCATCAATGCTATAGCCCTTCTCAAATAGCCGGCTGGCACCTTCACGCCTTAGATCGTGATAGCGTAAATCTTCAATTCCCAATTCGTTGCGCACCCGCTGAAACCCTGCAGTAACACTGCGCTCGTTGTAGGGGAAAACCCGCGCATCATTCCTCGGCTGCTTTTGCAGTATCTCCCACGCCCCACCCAACATAGGCACCAACATGTGGTTGCCTGCTTTTTTACGTGGGTCTTTGCGGTCCCGAACGATTACGGCCTTTTGTGCCTCATCTACATCGTCCCATGTTATCCGGCATACCTCACCAATACGCATGCAACTCAGTATCGAGAAATCGAGCAAATCAATATAAGGAATATGCGCAGCTCGTTGATCTGCTCTTGCAGCTAATCCAACTTTTAACCTCTCAATCTCATCCGTAGTCGGCCGGCGAGAACGCTTCCCAGATTTAGCGATCAAGTCTTGACTATACAGTGCATCGTAAGCCTCAATAACCGAAATTTGTGAAACCTCATGCCCAAAATTTGATTTAGCGATTCGTAGCAGCCATCGGATCACGCTTACATCAACTGCAATAGTAGATGGCCCTGTGCCTGCGCTGCGTCGCAATTTACAGTGATCGATGATGTGGTGCGGCTTAATATCAGTCAGATTCAATTTAGCAATATCGCAATCCGATAACAGCCGTAAACAAAAGCGCTTCGAACGACCAATGCTGTTGTCGATGTTTTCATCTGTCAGGGCTTTGCTGATGATGCTGCCCAATGTAATAGAAGCCGTATCCTCAGTCGCAAACCCGTTTGACTCAATATCAATCACCCGATCTTTACCCCATGCCTCGGCAGCGGCATATTTGGTAAAGGTACGTTGCTCCGTGTATAATATTTTGCCGTTTTTCTTTACACGAACTAGGCAGCGATGCCGTACAGTGCCGTCGGCTTTTTCGCGTTTTTGAATGCTATAAGATGCCATGTTTTTTGGTTCCCCGAACCCCTCAGTCCAATCCATTGTGGATCACTATAGGTTCCCCGAGCAATGCAAAACATGCAAAAACGTACAAAAATTAGCAAAAATATTAACTTTTCGGATTGTAATGAATTTAGATAAAACCCAGCAACACCAAGGTTTAGCGCCTAAAACCCTCGATAGAACCTTTTCCATTGCGCCCATGCTGGATTGGACGGATCGTCATTACCGTTATTTTGCGCGTTTGATGTCGGCTAATGCATTGTTGTATACGGAAATGGTGACGACTGGGGCGATATTGCATGGTCGTGGGGATTACTTGGCATATAACCAAGAAGAACATCCTTTGGCGTTGCAGTTAGGTGGCTCTAATCCTGCCGATTTGGCGCGTTGCGCTAAACTCGCCGCTGAGCGTGGCTACGATGAAGTGAACCTCAATGTGGGGTGTCCTTCCGATCGAGTGCAGAATGGTCGCTTTGGCGCGTGTTTGATGGCTGAACCTGAATTAGTGGCTGAGTGCGTTGATGCCATGAAGCAAGTGGTTGATATTCCTGTGACTGTTAAGACACGAATCGGGATTGACGAACAAGACAGTTATGCGTTTTTAACCCAGTTTATCGATGTGGTCAGTGCAAAAGGGTGTACGGATTTTACTATTCATGCCCGTAAGGCTTGGCTTCAAGGCTTGAGTCCGAAAGAGAATCGCGAGATCCCGCCGCTCGATTATGATCGTGTATATCAACTCAAGCGCGATTATCCCGCGCTCAATATTGGTATTAATGGCGGCGTCACCACACTTGAGCAAGCGCAACTCCATTTGGCGCAGCTCGATGGCGTGATGATGGGGCGTGAGGCCTATCAGAATCCTTATATTCTGGCGCAGGTGGACCAAGTTTTATGTGGCAGCCAAAAGGCGGTGATCAGCCGTGAGGATGTGATTGAGGCAATGTTGCCTTATATCGAAGCACATTTGCTGTCGGGTGGGCGACTTAATCATATTACTCGCCATATGATAGGGTTATTCCAAGGCTTACCGGGTGCCCGTGCGTGGCGTCGTTATTTGAGCGAAAATGCCCATAAAAACGGCGCTGGGATAGAAGTGGTAAAGCAGGCCTTTCAGAATATTCAGGCTGAAGTTACAGAGTAATTCCACTCGACTTAAAAGATGGTGAAATTTACTAATTTGAGTAGTATTTTTCACCACTTGTTATTTTTCAATCCATCCCTATATCTCATCTTGTCCACATAAAATTTTTTAAAATGATTAAAATCATAATCTTAAAAATATTTTTATAAGTTGGCACGCAGTTTGTAATACTCCTTTCGTCAAGTTAATTAATCGAAAGGGATGCCATCATGTTTACGTTAACCATTAAAAAATCAGTACAAATGAGTGTGTTATTAGGTGCGTTAGTCGGTAGCGTTGCAGTACACGCAGAAGCCGCGCCAATATCGGATGTTGTCGGAACCATTGAGCAAACGCTAACTACCCAAACACAAGAAATGTTAGTCAGTGCTAAGCGTGAGTTTGTGATGTCATTGCAAACACAACTCGCTGAAAGTATTTATGACTTCAACAGTCAACTTGGCTTAAGCGCTGAGAATGAAGGTGAGTCGGCAAGTGCCGATGAATATAGCGCTAAGTAGGGGATCTGCTTATGTGGTTTGTAGCACCTTTAATGACTTTGCTACTGTTACCTGTAATTAGTCTTGCGTTGTTTTCAGGCATTATTTGCTGGTTTCAGTGGCATAGTGATAAATAAATTACAATCAATTGAGTCGAGGTTTTAGATGAAACGAATAAAAGCACGTATAGAGAGCCCAGAGCGATTAGTGTGTGGTGTTGCCGCTGGTATGGCATGGAAATTTGGGTGGTCTTGCTTTTGGGCTCGAGTGGTGTGGGCTGGGGCGACGGTATTTATGCCTGGCGTGAGTTTGTTGATTTACTTTGTTTTAGCCTTGTTAGTTGATCAATGGAAAAGACCCGTTTAAGTCTGCAGTGATGGCTTATATTTGAGGCTTGTCTTGATTGAAAAATTGAATTAATTTTTAAAGGCAACCAACAAGAGGGCCTGTGACCCTCATGCGACATGTGTGTGCATACTGCTTGCAGACTACTTCTTCAAAAAAGCCTGAAATCTGCTCTTGGCTTCATCACTTTTTAGCCTAGCGCTAAATTGTTCTAATTCTTGATGCATTTGGTGTTGTACACGATTTTTATGCGGACGCATTAATTGACGTGTGATTTGTAGGGCTTGTGGCGGTTGATTTGCCAACTTTTTAGCCTGATACAATGCATAACTGAGTAGGTCTTCATGGGCCACAATTTCGTTGATCATATTGAGTCTGTGGGCCGTCTCGGCATTAAAACTTTCGCCGAGTAGCAATAATTCAGCCGCTTTTTGATAACCCACGAGTTCGGGTAACAGTAGGCTAGCACCCGCTTCTGGCACCAATGCCAAGTTGACAAACGGTAGTTGAAATTTTGCTGTGTTATCGGCATATACCAGATCACAATGTAGCAGTACGGTTGTGCCAATGCCGACGGCTGCGCCAGAAACTGCGGCAACCAATGGTTTTTTGAGTTCCAACAGGCAAAATAAGAAACGTACAGCGGGGTGATTTGGCCCTAAGTCGCTATTTTTCAAAAAGTCTGCAACATCATTACCCGAGGTGAAGCAATTATCTTGGCCATGGAGCATAAAGGCACGAATGTCGTTGTCTGCTTCACCTTCGATCAGGTATTCTGTCAGTTGTTTATACATATTAAGATCAAGTGCATTGCGTTTATCGGGGCGATTAAAGCTGATAATACGTACGCCCTGATCATCCTGAACCTGTATATGACTCATGGGTTGTTTCCTTTACGACGACATTGGGTAGACATGGAGTTTAAGACATTGAAACCAATATTCAAACAGTTGTTTAATTGTCTAGTTTTATCTTGTGCATCATTTTCAGCGTTGGCGAGCGTGATAGTGACAGAAGGCCATGTACGCGCCATGCCTGAGACAGTACCAAATACTGCCGCTTACTTTACGCTTGAAAACCACACAGATAAAGCGGTTCGTCTTATCGGCGTCAGTACTAATGTGGCAAAGGATGCCCAATTACACACTATTATCGAAGACCAAGGCATGGTGAAGATGCGCCATGTTGAAGGTTTTGATATCCCATCCCATGGCGCATTAACGTTAACGCCGTCAGGGGATCACGTCATGTTGCTCGGCTTAAAAGCGCCATTGGTGTTAGAGCAGCAGGTTGAACTGCAATTAGAGTTTGACGATGGCGAGAAAATGGCGATTACACTGCCTGTGAGTAAGGCAGCAGAAAACGCCGCAGAGCAAGAGCATCATCACCATCATTAAGGAGTCGCTTGATGCAAATTACATGGAAAAAAGTTACCGGTGTCGGTTTATTTTTAGTATTAATCGGTTATGGCGTGAGTGTATGGTGGAGTATCGAGCCCGATCCTATCAATCCTCAACAATTAACGGCTACCGATAAAAATGTGGTCGGATACGCAACCACCACTTCGCTTATCCTCACAGTCGAAACATTGCTGGATAAGCAAGGCGGTTGGTTATCAAACGATGTGATGCCACCTTCCATCTTCATGGATAACATGCCCGCATTTGAATATGGTGCTTTGGAGCAAGCCCGTGATTTAGCCTTGATTATGCGTAAAGAGTTTAGTCGCTCGCAGTCACAATCTGCAGCGGATAAAGATTTAGGCGAAGCCCAATCTAAGCTCAATATCGATCACACTAGCTGGTTAGTGCCAAGTGCCGAAAGCGAATACCGCGATGCCATTAAATTGCTGAAGCTGTACCGTGCTCGCATGATGGACCCTAACAATCAAGATGCACAGTTTTATGCCCGCGCCGACAACCTCAATGAATGGTTGAAAGAAGTGCAAAAGCGTCTGGGCAGCATGTCACAACGTTTATCGGCCAGTGTTGGCCAAGAGCGTTTAAATACCGATTTAGCCGGCGATAATGCGGCGCGTCAATCCACGCCTAACTTGGCAAGCCATCAGGTGAAAACCAGCTGGTGGAAAATTGATGATGTTTTCTATGAGAGTCGTGGTGCTTCATGGGCCTTGCTGAACTTTATGCGCGCCGTTGAAGTTGATTTTGCCGACGTCTTAAAGAAGAAAAATGCTGAAGTGAGCCTAAGACAGATCATTCGTGAACTGGAGGCGACTCAGCAAACTGTCTGGAGCCCTGTTGTGCTTAATGGCAGCGGTTTTGGCTTAGTCGCTAATCATTCATTGGTTATGGCTAACTATGTATCCCGTGCGAATGCCGCGGTGATTGATTTAACGAACTTGCTATCTCAAGGTTAATTATGAAAAAAACTCTCCTCGCCAGTGCGGTATTAGGATTATGCATGGCCACATCAGCCCAAGCGGCCACTGTGGTCGGTTTCACAATTGGCGGTGACTACTGGCGCGCCGATACTAGCGGTACTTTTGCCGATAAAGGTCAACCACAGCAAACATTTGATTACAGTTCATCGGCTCAAGGTAGCTACTGGATTGCGGTTGAGCATCCATTGCCATTTGTCCCTAATATTAAAATCCGTGAAAATAGCTTAGATCAGAAAGGCAGCATGTCTGGTGCTGATTTCAACTTCAATGGTCATGATTTTAAAGGTAATGTGACTGCTTATACCGATCTGAGCAACACAGATTTCGTGCTGTATTACGAAATATTAGATAACGATATAGTGTCATTGGATCTCGGTGCTGCTTACAAGTTAATGAATGGCTCCCTGCGCGTGCAAGATCCTGGTCACCCTGAAGAGAAAGATGTCGATAGCGGCATTGTAATGGGTTATGCCAGTACGCATGTGGGCATGCCTGGCTTAGGTTTATACGGTTTTGCTGATTTGATGCAGGGCGTAAATGAATCAAGCGTTCACGACTATGCGATTGGTTTAGGTTGGCAGTTCGATGGTTTGGCTGTCGATACCCGTGTACGTGTAGGCTACCGTGAGTTTTTATTCGACGTGAGTAACTTCTCGGGTGTGAGTGCCGATACTAAATTTAAAGGTTACTTCGCGGGCGTTGAAATTAACTTCTAATCTGTTGATGTAACGTTTGAATATAAAAAAACCGCCTATCGGCGGTTTTTTACATCTAACAACTTTAAATCTGCTAACGGTAAGAGATTACTCTGCAATTAAGCCATTGTTGATGGCAATTACGTCATCTTCATTCAATGTACCCGCTGCTTGCTTCAAGGCAATGACCGAGTTGATGTAGCTATAACGTGCATCGGATAATTTACGTTTTGAATCGTACAAGTCACGAGTACGGTTCAGTACGTCAACGATAGTACGAGTTCCCACTTCGAAACCCGCTTGAGTGGCTTTCAATGCACTTTCTGATGAAATAACTGACTGTTCATAGGCCTTGATTGAGCTGATAGAAGCGCCTACGTTGTTGTAGTTATTACGGACGTTTTTCACAACACCACGGTAAGTTTGCTCAAGTTTTTCACTCGCTTCAACATATTGAAATTGTGCTTCATTAACTTGTGAGCTTACTTTAAAGCCTTCGAAAATCGGAATGCTTAAGTTGACACCCACACTGACGTTATCGAAGTCAGGCTCATTGATATTACCGGTTTTTTGCTCAAGACCTTTGTTGTAACCTGCATTCAAGCTTAAAGAAGGCATGTGGCCTGCTTGATAAAGCTTAATGGTTTCTTGAGCGATATCTTTACCGATACGTTGAGTCATCAAATCGACACTATTGGTTTCAGCAATCTTTAACCATTCGTTTGACGACGTTGGCGCTGGCGTTACAGCCGAGAAACGATTGGTATCTAACACGTTAATTGTCTTGTGATCGATGCCAGTGATTTCACGTAAAGCTTCATAGCTATTAGCGAGTGTGTTTTCAGCTAAAATTTCAGTGGCTGAGGCTAAGTCATATTGCGCTTGGGCTTCATGCACATCGGTAATGGCGGTTAAACCCACAGCGAAACGTTGTTTAGTTTGTTCAAGTTGGCGTTCGATCGCACGTTTTTCTGCACCTTGGAACTCGTAGTTATCTTTCGCCGTTAATACGTTGAAATAGGCTGTAGTGATACGAGTAATCAAGTTTTGTAATGCTGAAGCATAGGCGGAATCAGCTTGAGAAGCGGCTTTCTCAGCAAGGCTTAAACCGACCCAAGCACTATGATCATAAATCACTTGATTTAATTTCAGGCTACCCACTAGACCGCTTGAATCATCCTTAGGATCATTCCAAGCTTTGTCATAACCGACGTTTGCACTAATGGTTGGCAATAGCGGAGCACGGTTTTGTTCGATTTTCTCAAATAAACCATTACGCTGGGCTTGGGCTTGTAATACGAGCGGGTCGCTGGTCAGTGCTTGTTGATAAATTTGCAACAAATCATCTGCTTGTACCGCTGAAGCGGAAGCCGCAAGTGTTAATGCTGCGCATAAATTATGGATCTTAAATTTCATTTGCTGTCCTTATTAGACAAAATCCCCCCACGGAGGAATATTTTAACTTCGTTTAGACTAAGTAATGCCTTTACCAAGGCGGTTTGCGCTTCCCGACGCTTCCCGATACAGCTAAAACTTAATGACCTAGAGTCTAAGAACTCTGACACTTTCAAGTCAAATTCGAAGTGTAACAGATTTTATTTTAAAAATGTGCTCAAATTGCCTTGATTATAGGCGCAAATTCAACTTTTAAGGATAGAGTATGAAACCCCCTGTTTTTTCGCAAACGGATATTGAGATCTTAGAAAAAAAATCCCTATACCAAGGGTTTTTCTCAATGGACGAATACACTTTTAAACATAAATTGTTTGCAGGCGGCTGGAGCAAACCTGTCACCCGCGAAGTGTTTGAGCGGGGTCATGCCGTCGTCGTTCTACCCTATGATGCCAGACAAGATAAAGTGGTGCTTATCGAACAGGTACGTTTTCCTGCATTAGCAACCACTAAATCTCCTTGGCTTCTCGAGTTGGTCGCGGGTATGATTGCAGCCGAAGAAACGCCTCTGGACGTTGCGCACCGCGAATTAATGGAAGAAACCGGTTTGGTCGCTAAGCAAATGCACAGTGTGAATAGTTATCTCGCCAGCCCAGGTGGCAGCACAGAACGTTTTTATTTCTATTGGGCCGATGTTGATTCGAACGACGCTCAAGGATTGCATGGATTAGCTGAAGAGCACGAAGATATTCGATTGCATGTCCTAAGCCGCGAGCAAGCTTATCATAGTGTGGTTGCGGGCGAGATCGATAATGCGTCGACCGTCATTGGATTACAATGGTTACAATTAAACTATCAACAACTGGTTTAAGTTGGGATGAATTTGGCTACTTCGAGTCTAAAACGACGCTATAAACCCAATGTCAGTGACTTTCTTGCACTGTGCGGGCGAAATTATGGCTACATGTTGAAATGGTTACCGTTAGAGATAGCTATCGGTGAGTCATGGCGACTCGAAGGTGAGTTTGGTATATTAGTAGTGCGAATTTTAGAAAATACCAAATATACTCAATTAGTTGAGATATCACGCCCCATTGCAATCAAGGAGTTTATCAATATTCCCAAGGTGTTAGTGAGAATTTATCACGATGCTAAATTAGCAGAAGTGTTAACTGGTCAACAGATTTACCAATTACGCCCAGTGTATGATTATCCCAATGTACGTATGTATCAAAGTGATGAAAAGCACCAGGTGAATGCATTCCTGGAAGAGTTATTAAAGATTGGTTACCACCATAGTGTCGTGTGCCAGTCTTAGAATTGGGTATTCAATGTGCTGAAAGAGGCTGTCTCTTACTCCATAGCTGAAGGGGAAAGCGTGCGTATCGTGCAAGTCACAGATCCGCATCTTTTTGCCGATCCTGAAGCTCAGCTATTAGGAGTCAATACTAGCAAGAGTTTTGCTGCCGTATTAAATACAATTAGAGCTGTGGACTATCCCGCTCATTTGATGCTTGCCACGGGTGACCTAAGTCAAGATTACTCGGCTGAGTCCTATCAGCAATTTGTGAAAGCCGTCACTCCTATTGGTTTACCTTGCCATTATCTTCCCGGAAATCATGATGATCCGCGGATTATGTATCTGCACATGCAAGGTGAACAGATTTTTGGACAGCAGCGTATTCTGGCCGGAAACTGGCAAATTCTCATGTTGGATTCAACCGTGCGGGGAAAGCCCGGCGGCAATATGGCCGAGACTCAGTTTGAATTAATTGATAAAGCCATTGCCGCACATCCCGAATGCCACACTTTATTGGTGATGCACCACAATCCCATTGTCGTGAATTGCACTTGGCTGGATCAGCACTGCATGGACAATGGCGCCGAATTTATTGCGCGAGTAGCAAAGTATCCGCAGGTCAAAGGATTACTCTGGGGTCATGTACACCAATGTATCGATACCCATCATAATGGGCCTCATGGCAGCATGCAGCTAATGGCGACACCTTCCACTTGTATTCAATTTAAGCCGTTATCGCCTTATTTTGCTTTGGATAGCGTCCAACCGGGTTATCGTTTGCTGGAGTTGAGAGCCGATGGTAGCATCAACACTAAAGTGTATCGCGTACCGGGTAACCATTTTTCCCCCGACAACAACTCTAGCGGTTATTAACGCGAATAACCGCAGCCTGAGGAAATATGCTGCTTTATATTCACGGATTTAATAGCTCACCTTTTTCAGATAAAGCTGTGATGACGGCTGAGTACATGGCGCAGTATCACCCGAGTGTGACCTTTTATCAGCCGCAATTACCCAATACGCCCAAGGCTGCCATGGCACTGTTAACCACTTATGTTGAGGCGGCTGTCGATGCCAATGAGCCATTAACTTACATAGGCTCATCCTTAGGCGGATATTTTGCCAGCTATTTAGCCGAAACCTATGGCGGCAAGGCTGTGTTAGTCAATCCAGCGGTAAAACCCTTTGAATTGTTTGATGAGTTTATGGGGCCGCAATTTAATCCCTATACCGAACAGCATTATCTTGTCGTGCCCGAGCATAAGCGGGAAGTTGCTGAATTTAATACGGCTGTTATCCGCAATCCGGATCGTTTTTTGGTATTATTGCAGACGGGTGATGAAGTGCTGGATTATCGCGAAGCGCTCAATAAGTACCATCACTGCCAATTGCGAATTGAAGCGGGAGGCGATCACAGTTTTGTTGGCTACGAATCGCATCTGCAAACTGTAAGCCAATTTTTACACTTACCTTGACAAACAGACATGCCGAGCCGCAACATGGCCGGATATAACAACCTATAGCGTGCCCTATGACGAATCAATACACCTCTGACGCCATTGAAGTTCTCAACGGACTCGATCCTGTTAAACGCCGTCCAGGTATGTATACCGACACCTCCAGACCGAACCATTTGGGCCAAGAGGTCATAGACAACAGTGTCGATGAAGCATTAGCGGGCCACGCGACCAAAATTGAAGTTGTTCTACATACAGATAACTCCCTCGAAGTCACCGATGATGGCCGTGGTATGCCGGTGGATATCCACCCTGAAGAAGGCATTCCTGGGGTCGAGTTAATCCTGACCAAATTGCATGCCGGCGGTAAATTTTCGAATAAAAACTACCAGTTCTCTGGCGGTTTGCATGGTGTGGGGATTTCAGTCGTTAACGCGCTGTCGCGCCGTGTTGAAGTGACAGTTCGCCGTGATGGCCAAGTGTATGATATCGCATTTGAAAATGGCTTTAAGGTTGAAGAGTTACGCCCAACGGGGACCTGTGGTCGTCGCAATACTGGGACTCGAGTGCATTTTTGGCCCGATGCGAGCTATTTTGATTCGGCTAACTTCTCAAATTCAAAACTGATTTATCTACTTCGTGCTAAAGCGGTACTGTGCCCAGGTTTACGGATCAAATTCACCAATAAACAGACAAACGAAGTCCATGAATGGTTCTATGAAAGCGGCCTAACTGATTATTTGAAGGCAGCGATTGGCGACAATTTAAGGTTGCCAGAAGAGCCGTTTGTCGGTTGTTTTAAGGGCCAGCTAGAAGCCGCTGATTGGGCCATTACTTGGTTGCCTGAAGGCGGCGAATCTATTGGCGAGAGTTATGTTAACTTAATTCCGACTCCGCTCGGTGGTACCCATGTGAATGGTTTTCGCCAAGGTTTATTGGAGTCAATGCGCGAATTTTGTGAGTTCAGAAACTTAATTCCCCGCGGTATTAAACTGTCACCCGAAGACATTTGGGATCGCGCCGCATTTATTTTGTCGGTGAAGATGCAAGAACCGCAATTTGCTGGCCAAACCAAAGAAAAGCTTTCGAGCCGCCAATGCGCTGCATTTGTGTCTGGCGTAGTGCGTGATGCCTTTTCCCTTTGGTTGAACTCTAATACTGAACTCGCTGAATCGTTAGCCGAAATGTGCATTAATAACGCCCAGAGTCGGTTAAAGGCCGCTAAAAAAGTCGCCCGTAAAAAGGTGACTTCAGGGCCTGCACTACCGGGTAAGCTAACGGACTGTAGTGGCCAAGATCCGATGCGCGGAGAGTTATTCCTCGTGGAAGGGGATTCTGCGGGCGGTAGTGCGAAACAGGCCCGCGATCGCGAGTTTCAAGCCATTATGCCGCTGCGTGGCAAAATCTTAAACACCTGGGAAGTCGATGCTTCACAAGTATTAGCCTCACAGGAAGTCCATGATATTTCGGTCGCAATTGGTTGCGATCCCGATAGCAGTGATATCTCTGAACTGCGTTATGGCAAGATTTGTATCCTTGCGGATGCTGACTCGGACGGACTGCACATTGCTACCTTGTTATGCGCGCTATTTTTGAAGCATTACCGTATCTTAGTTGAACAGGGTCATGTGTATATTGCCATGCCGCCGTTGTTCCGTATCGATATCGGCAAAGAGGTGTATTACGCCTTAGATGAGGCTGAAAGAGCGGGAATTTTAGATCGCATTGCCGCTGAGAATAAAAAGGGTAAGGTACAAGTCACCCGCTTTAAAGGCTTGGGTGAGATGAATCCTTTACAACTTCGTGAAACAACGATGGATCCGAACACCCGTCGTTTAGTACAGTTGACCATAGATGATATCGAAGAGACAGATGCTTTGATGGATATGTTACTCGCTAAGAAGCGTTCGCCGGACCGTAAAAACTGGCTTGAAGATAAGGGTGACATGGCTTTACTTTAATGTTGTGCACTATATTGCCGATAACAATAAAACATAGGCATAAAGAAAATTACAATGTTGTGTATTAAAACTAATAATTATAATTGCTTAAAGGTGTTTTCTGCCGGTTTTACGCTCCTAGCGAGTGTAACGTTATTGTTCTGCAATAGCGCCTTTGCGGGGTCCCAATCGATCATGATTACCGTCGCTAAGGGGTTTGGCTTATCGCTATATGCCTCGGATATTGGCGATGCTAAGCAAATGGCGATGGGCGCGAATGGCACTTTATTTGTCGGCTCCCATAAGAGCGGCACAATTCATGCCTTAGTCGATAGCAATCAAGATGGCCGTGTCGATAAGCGCTACGTGATAGCCAAAGGGCTTGAATCACCCGATGCGATTGCATTTCACAATGGCGACTTATATGTCGCCACTGAAAATCAGGTAGTGCGCTTTGTTGATATTGAGCAAAGGTTGCGCCGCCCGAGTCGACCCAAAGAAATCTACAGTGACTTGCCTTACTCTGAGAAGAAGAGTTCTCGGTCAATTAATTTTGGCCCAGATGGCCGCTTATACGTGTCTATTGGTGCGCCTTGTAACGTCTGTGAAGCACCAGTGCCTTACAGCAGTATCATAGCCATCAATATCGATACTGGCGCGAGTGAGCAGATTGCGGCCGGTGTACGTGATGCGAGTGGGTTTGATTGGTCGCCGCTTGACGAAAAATTATGGTTTGCCGATCAAGGCCGAGATTGGATGGGGGATAACTTGCCACCCGATGAGATTAACCGCGTCGATGTGATAGGGAGTCATTATGGCTTCCCTTACTTACATGCCAGTACTGTGGTTGAGCCTGCCTATGAAAAGCCAAAAAATCTAAAAATTTCGCTACCAGTATATGAACTACCTGCCCATGTTGCACCCACAGGGCTTGCGTTTTATCGCGGCAGTCAATTTCCAAATATGTACCATAATCAGTTGTTTGTAGCCGAAAATGGCTCGTGGAATCGTTCGAGCAAAGTCGGTTACCAAGTGGTTATGCTCAAGATTGAAAACCAAAAAGTGGTGAGTCGTGAAACGGTTGTTAGTTTCCTTGACGGTGAGTTTCCCGTCGCTCGCCCCTTTGCGCTGTTATCGGCTGCCGACGGTGCTATGTACATCTCAGATGATTTAAAAGGTAACGTGTATCGTTTGTTCTATAAGGGCGATAGTACTGAAGAACCACAGGAACTAGAAGAAAATGAGTGACGCTATCAAGTTAAGTCTCGATGGAGTAGAGCAAATGCCGTTGCGGCGCTTTACCGAAGAGGCTTATCTGAACTATTCCATGTACGTCATTATGGACCGAGCCCTGCCACACATTGGTGATGGGCTTAAACCGGTACAGCGTCGAATTATTTATGCGATGAGTGAGTTAGGTTTATCGGCTCAATCTAAGCATAAAAAGTCGGCCCGTACGGTCGGTGACGTATTGGGTAAATACCATCCCCACGGCGATAGCGCCTGTTATGAGGCTATGGTATTGATGGCGCAGCCATTCTCCTATCGTTACCCGTTAGTCGATGGTCAAGGTAACTGGGGGGCACCCGATGATCCTAAGTCATTTGCGGCTATGCGTTACACCGAAGCGCGTTTATCCAAATTCTCTGAAGTGCTGCTCAGCGAGCTGGGGCAAGGCACGGTCGAGTGGGGCGCTAACTTTGATGGCACGTTAAAAGAGCCAAAAGTACTGCCTGCACGTTTACCGCATATTTTACTTAATGGGATTACCGGTATTGCCGTGGGTATGGCGACGGATATTCCGCCGCACAACGTCAGGGAATTAGTCTCAGCTTGCGTGGCATTGCTCGATGATCCTAAGCTTGAACTCGAGCAATTAATGGCCTTTGTGCCTGGGCCTGATTATCCAACGGAAGCCGAGATTATTACCCCGTCTGCCGATATTGCAAAGATTTATGAGTCGGGCCGTGGGTCATTAAGAGCGCGCGCGGTTTACACAGTCGATGGCGGTGAAATCATCATTACTGCGCTGCCGCACCAAGCCAGTAGTGGTAAAATTTTAGAGCAAATCGCCAGTCAAATGCAGGCGAAGAAATTACCTATGGTGGCCGATCTGAGGGATGAATCAGACCATGAAAGTCCCGTGCGTCTAGTGGTGGTGCCCCGTTCCAATCGTGTCGATTGCGATCAATTGATGGCGCACTTGTTTGCCACGACCGACTTAGAAAAAAGCTTTAGAGTTAACTTAAACGTGCTGGGTCTCGATGGCCGTCCACGGGTGAAGGGACTGAAAACCTTATTAACTGAGTGGTTAGAGTTTCGCGTTGACACGGTTAAACGTCGTTTGGAATACCGTTTAGATAAAGTCGTATCGCGGTTACACATACTCGAAGCTTTAATGATCGCTTTCCTCAATATTGATGAAGTGATTGAGATTATTCGTTTTCACGATGATCCTAAAACTGAGTTGATGGCCCGTTTTTCACTCAGTGATAAACAAGCTGAATCGATCCTCGAGTTAAAGTTACGTCATTTAGCTAAGTTAGAAGAATTTAAGATCACGGCCGAGCAGAATGAGCTTGAAGCTGAGCGCGAGAAACTTGAGCAGTTATTGGGCTCAGAGCGTCGCTTGAAGACCTTGATCAAGAAAGAATTAATTCAAGATGCGCAAACCTACGGTGATGATCGTCGTTCACCCATAGTGCAGCGCAACGAGTCTCGCGCCTTAACTGAGCAAGAATTAACGCCGACTGAGGCTGTGACAGTGGTCTTGTCTGAAAAAGGCTGGGTGCGTTGTGCTAAGGGCCACGATATCGATCCGTTATCGCTCTCCTATAAGTCTGGCGATCAATACCTGTGCAGTGCCATGGGGCGCAGTAATCAGGCGGCGGTGTTTATTGATTCGTCCGGGCGGGCATTTGCGACCGATAGCCATACTTTGCCTTCGGCACGTAGCCAAGGTGAACCTATTACGACTCGCTTCAATATGGCACCTGGCGAAACGATGCAGCATGTGTTGATGGGTGAGGAAGACCAGTGTTACCTGTTGGCAACTGACGCGGGTTACGGTTTTATTTGCTCGTACAATGATATGGTGTCGCGCAATAAGGCGGGTAAGGCCTTGCTGAGTTTGCCGACAAACGCTAAGTCATTAACGCCTAAGTTGATCGACCGCACTAAAGAAATGTCACTCTTGGCGATCACGAACGAAGGTCGAATGTTGTTGTTCTCGCTAGAAGCCTTACCGCAGTTATCTAAGGGGAAAGGCAACAAAATTATCGGTATCCCTACGGAAAGAGCCAAGAATCGTGAAGAGCTGATGACGCACTTACAATTAGTGCCGAGTGATACGCCAGTCACCTTGTGGGCGGGTAAACGCAAACTCACACTTAAGCCTAGCGATCTTGAGCATTATCGTGGTGAACGTGGTCGTCGTGGCGCTAAGTTGCCTAGAGGCTTACAACGTGTCGATAGCGTTGAATTAGGTGACGGCGGCGAGCCATTACCGAGCATTTAATATTTTGATGGACTCAATGCAATAAAGCATTGAAGACATAAATGAAAGCCACCTGAGTTTACTTGGGTGGCTTTTTTGTTTCTATCGCCTGAGTTTCGACCTTCATTCGATTTGAGACATAAAAAAACCTACTGTATCGCTACAGTAGGTTTTTAATTATCTCTGGGTTAAGAGATTAGAAGTCGTAACGTACGCCTACAGAGAATACGTTGTCATCTTGTAGATCAACTTTGTTACCAGCAACAACATGGTCACCGCGGTACATAGCATATTGGCCGTATACCATAGTTGATTTAGCTAAACGGTAGTCAGCACCTACGTTGAAGTTTTGTACGTTGATATCAGTGCCAGTTGTAGTCCTGTTCACTACATTGCCATTAACGGTTTCGGTATATTTGTTCACGTTTTTGTAGTAGTTACCGAAGCCAGCATCATCAACACCGTATTCAGCTTTCAGGTTTACGCCGTTCAGATCATAAGAAACGTTCACGAAGTAAGTATTGCCATCGATATCGCTATTCACAACGTTTTCTGATTGTTGGAATAAACCACCGACTTTGAATTGGCCTAATTTAACTTGAGCCACGCCACGGTACGCATCAATACCTGAAATACCTTTGTTATAGGCTACAGCGACATAGTAGTTCTGTTCTTTAAACTTGCTATCGCCTAAAGTCGCGCTTAATGCATATAAGCTTTCAGAAGTTTTTGCAGTCGTGTCGTTATCATCAAACAAATAAGTTGCGTTCAGTGTTACTAAGCCAGCGATTTTTGGCGAGTAGTACCACATACCATCAGCGCTACGAGTTTGGCCACTGATTAAACGGTCGATATCGGCGTTAGTGTTACCGAAAATATCCACACCGCCTTCGGCTTGTTTGAATACTGTGTCGTTACGACCCACTAACACAGTACCTGCGTTAGTTTTTAAACCTAAATAAGTATTACGCGCTTTAAATACATCACCCGTTGTTGATGTATTTTCAACTTGGAATTCCATTTGATAGATAGCTTCAAAGCCATCAGCAATCTTTTCTGAACCCTTTACACCTAACAGAGAAAAGTTGTTTTCTAAATATGTGCCAGCGTTATTTTCATCGGCATAGTTAGTGGTATCGATACCGTTAGTGCCGCCTTGTAGGGTAGCAGCAGTGTCAGTATGGGTTAAAGCAAGCTCTAAACGACCATAGAAGCTTGGGCCTTCGGCTAGCGCACCGAATGAAGCCAATGCCAATACTGATGCAACTGATGCAGAGATGAATGTCTTTTTCATGTTTTGTGCTCCCTCGAACCTAAGTTCTTTTCCATTTTTCATGGTTTTTGTGTGGTTTAACGCATTTGTCACCTGAGTCGGTAACAAAGTTGCCGCCGATTTTTACAGTTTTACGACTCGCAGGCTGTGGTGCAGATCATGTTTTTGGCTCTCCTTGTCCATATTCGGGCTATTTCTAGGATATTTCCTTATACCTTGACTGCAAATTTGCCTGAAAGCTGCAAAACTGTATTTTTCACTTACTACTTAAGTGGTAGATAAGGCGGATTGCCTTAGACAGTGGGTCGGCGAGGGTAACTGTAGCATATACTAATACTGTAGCAAGTCTGTCATATCGGCTGTGGATATGTGTTTGGGGACGATATCTAAGCAGAAAAAGCGGCCGGAGCCGCTTTTTTATCAAGAAATAACCTTGTGGTTAGTTGATTAATCTATTTAAAAATCAACGCGTAAACCAACAGTAAAGATGTTGTCATTCAGGTCTTGCTTCACATCAGCCAACATAAGATCGCCATCGAAGCGCGTGTAGTGACCATAGACCATAGTCTTAGTGCTCAGACGGTAATCGGCACCCACACTGAACTGTTGCAGGTCAACATCACGGACTTGTTCTAAGCCGCTGTTGTTTTGGTCACCGACATAACGGCTCACGTATTTACCTAAACCTGAGTCATCTTTGCCGTACATCATCTTCAATTTCAAGTCGCCAATTAAGTAGGCTGCGTTGACGAAGTAGGTATCACCTGAGAGATTGGCAAACTTATCATCCACATGTTCACTGTGTTGATATAAGGCACCTAAGATAACATCGCCGAATTTAGCTTGGGCCACACCACGGTAGGCTTCAACGTTATCAATACCATCACTATAGGCGGCAGCGACATAGTAGTTTTGTGCTTTAAAGGCTTTATCCCCTAAGGTGGCGCTCAGAGCATACATGTGATCTTTGCTGTACACCTCGTCGCCATTGCTATCCACTTGATCATAGTTATCGCTCATCAGATAGGTGGCATTAAGCGTCACCAGATCGGCAATTTTAGGTGAATAGTAAGAAATGCCATCGGCGGAGCGTGTTTGGCCTGCAACCAGTAAGTCGATATCGGCGTTGGTATTACCGAAAAGATCGAAGCTACCTTCAGCGGCTTTAAATACGGTGTCGTTACGGCCCACTAAGGCAGTACCAGCCGCACTTCTGATACCAAGGAAAGTATTACGGGCGTTGAACGTCTTGTTTGAGTTATCAAAGTTTTCGACGCCAAATTCCATTTGATAAATGATGTCAAAATAGGGGCTGACAGCTTCAGAACCTTTTACGCCTAACCATGAGAAGTTGTTTTCAAGGACAGTGCCGTCCTTTTGGTTCTGAGTTGCGTAACCTGTGTCTGAGTTGGTAATAGCAAGATCAGCATGACCATAGAATTCAGGGCCATCGGCGAGTGCTGTGAATGAATAGAGTGTGAGGCTAGAAATAATGGCCGTAGTCAGCAGAGTCTTTTTCATCTTCATTTTCCTGTGCTTATCGCTGTTATATGCATGGATAACTTAAGTATCTATGCATGCTGTTGAGCTTTTGTGTGGCAAAGTCTGCACAGACTTTCAGCAATAAAGTGTGATCTGGATCAAGTTTCATATAAAGAGCTGTTTATTCAACATATTGTTTTACAAGTAAAATACAGCTTTTATTATGTTGATTACCGAGTTGTTCGGTCATGCATTATGAGTCTTTGCATTTATTACGCTTGCATGGCAATCGTATCTCTTTGCATCTGGCGTTATGTGTCTGCGGATCTGATTTCGATTTATGTCCAGATCGTTTAGAATCCACCGCACATTTCTGGTGTTGCTATTAAGCTGCCCTGTTGGCATCCATTCGATGCTAGGGCAAGCGCTCCTGCTGTTATTGGGTAATATAAGGTAAGTATTTATGACTGAGGCCTATCTAAATCGATTTGGCGGAATTGGCCGTTTGTATGGACAAAAGGCTCTGGCTAAATTTGCCACATCCCACGTGGTGGTGATTGGTATTGGTGGCGTAGGTACTTGGGCGGCAGAGGCCTTAGCGCGAAGCGGCATCGGACAGATAAGCTTGATGGATTTAGACGATATCTGTGTCACTAACACTAACCGTCAAATTCACGCGCTCAGTTCCACTATCGGCAGCTCTAAAGTCGCTGTGATGGCGCAGCGGATCCGTGAGATTAATCCTGATTGCCAAGTGAATGAAATAGAAGATTTTATTACATTGGATAATTTAGGCGAGTATTTGCTCGGGGCTAAAGAGGGCGGCAACATTGATTATGTTATTGATTGTATTGATGCCGTTAAGCAAAAGGCTGCGTTAATTGCCTGGTGTAAACGTCAAAAAATCAAGATTGTTACGGTAGGCGGTGCGGGTGGGCAGACAGATCCGACTCAAATTCAGTTAACAGATCTCGCTAAAACTTACCAAGATCCTTTGTTAGCCAAAGTGCGCAATATTTTGCGCCGTGAATATAACTTCTCTAAAAACGTGCAACGCCGCTTTGCTATTGATGCGGTTTTTTCCAGTGAGCAGTTAGTGTATCCGCAAGCCGATGGCTCTGTTTGTGGTACTAAAGCCGCGGCCGATGGCAGCATGAGAATGGATTGTGCGTCGGGTTTTGGTGCTGTCACTATGGTCACTGGGACATTTGGTTTTGTGGCGGCAAGTCGAGTATTAGCGCGTTTGGCACTACAGGCTCAAGAAACGTTTTAAAGGGTTAAGGTTTTTCTACCCATGATTTCACCGCTCGTATGAGCGGTGAGTATCACTTCAATATTGGTCATTCCACTGCATTATATCTAGATATAAAAATCGTGTTGGACACTGGGGACCGTAGGCTCACATTGAGTGTACGGAAATTTGATATCAAATTGCGGGCCACCAAGTGTTGAGTCTGCGCGATAACTCATAGTGCCTTTCAACAGCGTGGCGGCATTAAAGGCTGCTGATAATCCTAAGCCCGTGCCGCCTTTATTACGATTGGTGGTGAAAAATGGCTCGAACATGTGTTCAGCGACATCGGCTGGAATTTCTAAACCATTATTTTGGATGCTAATTAGAATCGAATCTTCATCCACTGTGGCGCTGATGTGGATAAGATTATCTTCGCGTCCATGGAAAGCATGGGTAAAGGCGTTCGACAGAATATTGCTAACAATCTGATTCAATAAGCTGATATTGGTTTGAATATTGAGTGTGGGTTCTACGCTGATTTCAGTAACGGCGTTGACATGCGGATGCATAATCAATGTTGACTCCAAAATCTCGTGGAGTTGCTGACTTAAGTTACAAGGTTGGTGTTCTTCATGACTGCGATCGATAGCGATCGTCTTAAATTTTTGGATCAAACTACTGGCTTTGGTGATATTGCGGACTATGAGTTCACAGCTTTCTTGATACTCATTAAGGATCTCATTGATTTCGTCTAAGGTGGCTTGATCGCTGTGGATCAGGTCGATCAGCTCTTCAATATGGCTCAGCTGCGCACTCGCCGCCGTCAAACAAATGCCAATCGGTGTGTTGATCTCGTGGGCAACCCCCGACACCAATCCTCCCAAGGCCGCCATTTTCTCTTGCTCAACCAGCACTTGTTGCGCCCGTTTTAGCGCGCTAAGGGATTGTTCTAACTCTATGGTTCTCTCTTTAACTTGCCTGGCGAGTTCTTCTTTATAGCTACGTTCGAGCTTGAGTAGCCGCTCTCTGTCTTCCAGGGCCGTTTGCAGTTCAGTCTTAGATTTCTTTAAGGCGCCAAAGGAGCTTCTCAGTTGCACTTGCATGCTATTGATGGAGTCGGCGACTTGTTTGAACTCATCAATTTTTTCTTGGCGGGCAAATTGCAGTGGCTCGTATTCGTGATCTAGGTCGATATTTTTACAGTATTGGCTGAGTTTATCTAAGTGTTTGGTGATATTGAACCATACTAAAAACAGAATAAATCCAGCAACTAAGAAGGTTTTTATTCCGTTAGAGAGCAAAATGATAATAGCTTTATCATACAAGCGCTGATAGATGGCATCGACATCGACTTGTATTTCAAGTGTACCGACATTAATGCTCTCGGTCGGGGATTTATAAACTAGCGGGAAGGTTTTATCTAAGGAGTGTTCTTGCTTTTGCTCGCCTGCATTCCATGCTTGGCCGCTGTCATCTTTAATCGAAATGTAGTTAATATCGGGCAACTGAATTAAGCCATTGAGCTGAGTGTTAATCAGCCGCTCGTCAATCACCCAAATACTGGCGGCGAGCACATCTAAATTCACTTTTTCCATATTGGAAAACACTCTGTCGATACGCACAACGTCATTGCGATAATCACTGATCAATTGATACGCAGTGGTGATTAAGGTGATAACAGAGCTAAAAAGTACAATAGACAAGGTCAGGTGCCTGCCTATGGGACTTTTGATAAGTTGGCTAAAGAATGTCAGCATCTTAAATTTTCTTTATGCAATAGCGGCTTGAGATGCTTATAAGCATAGACCTACAGATCCAGAAAGTGCATTTTCTCGCAGATAAAATCAATGAAATATGTCTTCATTTGTGGCATTAAATTTGCTTATTAGCCAATAAGTTCAATTTTTTGTCACTGGGATAGCACTATGTTTAAACTCAAGCTGGATTCAGTTAAGTTTTTTAGCCCGAAGAAAATGATGTTTAGAGTCATGCTGTGGCTAATGGTGAGTTGTACTGTCTTACTCCTTATTCCTCCTAATGCGTTGGCAGTGCTGGCGCTCGATAAATTTGTGCCCGAACATGCTCATTTTGTTGGATTAGGTCTAATCATCTCTATCGCCTATTTTTTGAGTCAGCTGATTAACTTAGGCTTAGATGAATCAATTCGTCATTTAAGTGATAAGCGCGTTATTGAGACGATTGAAGCTAAAGTGAAGTTGCTTGATCCCGCTGAGCGGGCGTTAGTCAGAGAGTTTTTTCTTCAGGGCGCCACGATTTTGACTCTGCCGCAAAATGAGCCTGCCGTAAAAAGTTTATTGAATGCCTGTATCTTAGAAAAGCTAGGTAACGAGCGCCATTATGCGATTCAGGGACCGACAGCCGATTATAAGATTGCTATGAAGGCTCGCATGTACCTCAACCGCGATGTGCTGCGTTTACCTGCGGGTGAGCCGAGCCAAGAGGAAATGCAGTCGTTGATTAAGGCACGTCCGCAGTTTTTAAATGGTCTAGTACAAAACAGAAAACACGCCGCATAGGCGTGTTTTGCCTCGCTCGCATGAGTGCTGGCTTAGGTAAGTTGCAGTAATCGGAAAAGTGAGATAACAAAAAATGGGGGTGATAAAAACCCCCTAGATTTTGCATTTATACAAGAACATGAAGAACAACTGGAGCAAAAACTATTGTTTCGGTGCCGACTTCACAATGAACATCCAAGTGATATAGGACACTATCCCTATTGTGCTAAAGATAACGATCATTGAAAGTAAGCCTATGGGGTTACCAAACATTAGATCTAACCAAAATGCCATGACTGAAATCCTCTTTCCTGTGAAGTCCTCTCTAAATTAGCGATATTCGATAGCCAAAATACTGATCTCGATCAATAAAAAATCGACATAGGAATACAAAGCGATAACTCTTAGTTAACTCTGTGATCTTGGTCAAGTTTAAGGCTATGCTTAACAGTGATGAGTTCAAATAACTTGGCTTTGTTTCATCTTCTGTTAGCGTCTAGGATTAACCTACTCAATGAGTTCGTTATTTATTTAGTTAACGCGCATTCCATCTATTCGCCCTTGTTTAATATGAATGCGGCAATATCAGTTTTTTAAAGGAGTAAAAAATGGATTCTAATAAAAGTCGTAAGGATTCAATGGGATATAATTCTATCTTTGCGCCACTGCTGTTGCTGATTTATCCACTCTATTGTTTAGTTGCCACAGGGCACTTTGTCGCCATCCTGTGTTTAAGCGCGCTCGCCTGCATTTTAATTTTCAACATCAATAAATTAATTCGCAATTTAAGGCAGCTTGAGCGCGCCGCCCATCATTTAGGCGAAGGGGATTTAAGTTATCAATTAGAAGAGAAAGATGCGGGCATCTTCATTAAGGTTGTGCATAGCATTAATCGTATGGGCGAGGATGTCAGCCGCACCATTTTATCTTTGTCTGATACCTGCGAAGGCATGAAAAAAGTCGCCTCAGATATTAAGGTCATCAGTGAGCAGGCCAAACAAGGTGTGTTAGAGCAAGAGCATCAAACTGAACTGGCCGCCAGTGCGATGACGCAAATGGTTTCAAGCGTGCAAGCTGTGTCGCAAAATGCAGTCAGTGCGGCGAAAGCTGCCGACATTGCCCAAAGTTCTGCTAAGCATGGCGACCAAATCATGAATGGTATAGTCATTAAAATTGGCGCTATGTCAGAGCAGATCCATAGCACTCGAACCGTGATTGAGCACTTGGCCGCCGACAGCAACAATATCAGTAGCATTATCGAAACCATTTCGCAGGTGGCCGAGCAAACCAACTTGCTCGCCTTAAACGCTGCCATTGAAAGTGCGAGAGCTGGCGAGCATGGTCGCGGCTTTGCCGTTGTCGCCGATGAAGTGCGTAATCTCGCTAAGCGGACATCTGAAGCCACGGTTGAAATCCAACAACAAATCGCCGCCTTACAAAAAGGTGCACAACATGGTGTTGAAGTCATGTTGAAAAACGTGGCTATTGCCGACGAAACGGCTGATATGGTTGATCAAGCCCACAGTGCACTCGGGCAGATTGTCGCTCAGGTGGAGACCATTACCGATATGTCCCATCAAATCGCCACGGCATCGGGGCAACAACACACTGTTGCTGAAGAGATTAATAAAAATATCACTGTGATGGCAGAACTCGCGCTGAGTAATGCATCTCACACCAACAACACTAACCTATCGAGCTTGAAAGTGTATAACATGTCGCAGGAAATCGGCTCCTTGTTGCATCGATTCCATGTGAATGCGGCTTTCTTTAATTCGACTCAGGCACAACATAAACTGTTTGTGAAATGGGGGCCTGAATTAGACATAGGGATGCCAGAGATCAATCGTCAACATCAGCGCTTAGTCTCATTGATCAATGAATTACATCGTACATTAAATGAAGACTATGGGCTCGAAGCCATCAAACGTATCGTGCAAGGGCTGGTGGATTACACCGCCAACCACTTTGCCTATGAAGAAGAGCTCTTTGCCCGCTTTGGCTACCCACAAACTGACAGTCATAAGGAAAAACACGGCAAGTTAGTCGGGCAAGTACTTGATTTTCAAAAGCGGGTTGTAAAAGGGGAAGATGTTGCCGACGAATTAATGACTTTCTTGAAGGCTTGGTTGGTTAACCATATCCAAAAAAGTGATAAAGAATATACCGCCTTTTTGTTATCCCATGGCGCAGAATAACCCCAAGAGCATGATTTTTGAGCGGTTAAATGCAATTTGTATTAAAGTCGCGGCAAAAGACTTGCCATTGTCATGGGCAAAGGTATAATTCCCAGCACTTAGAGACAGCCAGTTGTTTTGATTGCTTCTAAGTGCATATTTGATATGCCAGTGTGGTGAAATCGGTAGACACAGGGGATTCAAAATCCCCCGCCCTTAAAAGCGTGCCAGTTCGAGTCTGGCCACTGGTACCAAATCCTTCTTATGAAGGAACTAAACCGACCTAGCGTCGGTTTTTTTGTGCCTGAAATTTGGTTTTTGCTCGGTGCTTTAGGGTGAGCTAGTGGGATTCGGCGATATCCATTTGCGTCATAGTCACGCCTTTGATTTGTGCATAAATCGCTTTTCCATGAGTGAGTTGCAGTTCATCGCAGGCCCATGGGGTGATGTTGGCCCAAAGTTCATCACGGCCTAGGGCGATTTTTAATTGGATTTGCTCACCATTATCGCTGGGGTATAAGTCTTTAATTTCTCCCTTCAATAGGTTACGGATACTCGATCCTTTGGGGATCTCAGTGCAAACCGAGACATGGTTTGCCTGAATACGCACTTTGAGTTTCTTTGTCGTTTCAGCCAGATAGCCGCTTACCCATAGATGGTTACCATCATCCATCACGAGTCGCGTCATGGGGTAGTCGGGATGTCTGTCGGCAACCTTTGCACTGAGGAGTGAGCTGAGCTCCTGCAATGGCACCCAAGGGCGCATTTGCTCACTATTCCACACTTCACTTAAGGCGCCTTGGGCGATCAATTTTCCCTGATGCAGCACCAGCATATAATCCGCCAGTTGTAAGATCTCATCTAAGCTGTGGCTCACATACACAATCGGCAGTTTTAGTTCCTGCGATAAGGTTTGCAGGTAGGGCAGTAACTCGCGTTTACGGGGTAAATCGAGTGACGCCAGCGGCTCATCCATCAACAGCATGTCGGGCGATGTTAGCAGGGCACGGCCAATGGCAACCCGTTGTTTTTCTCCGCCCGATAGCGTGCTGGGATACCGACTGAGCAGTTTTTCAATTCCCAGTAACTGCACAATTTTATCGAATAACACTGGGTTGGCTTTACGCACACCATAGTTGAGATTGCCCTTCACGCTGTAGTGCGGGAACAGTCGTGCTTCTTGAAATACATAGCCAATTTGGCGCTTCTCTGGGGGAAGGTTCACTTTGCCTTGCTGATAAAGCAGTTTGTCACCGAGGCGGATTTCACCGTTATCTGGGGTCGAAAGCCCGCCGAGCAGGTTCACGATCGAGGTTTTACCCGCACCCGAGCGGCCAAAAACGGCTGTCACGCCTTGCAATGGCAATTGGGTATCGACTTTTAGTTGCAGTTGTCCGAGCCGTTTTTCAATATTGATTGTTAACATACGCTTGCCGTCCTCTGCAGGGCTTTTTTACTCAGCCATTGGGAAGCGAGTAAAGACGCGAGCGCGATCACTATCGAGATAATGCACAGGCGCATGGCCTGATATTCGGCCCCTGGGGTTTCAATAAAAGAGTACATGGCGAGCGGAATCGTACGGGTTTCACCGGGGATATTAGAAACGAAGGTAATGGTCGAACCAAATTCCCCTAGGCTGCGGGCAAAGGCGATAATCATGCCCGACACTATCCCAGGAGAGGTAAGCGGCAGTGTGATGGTGAGAAATACCCGCCATCGACTGCTACCTAACGTGCGTGCGGCCTGCTCGAGTCGAATATCAACGGTTTCAAAGGATTGGCGTATGGCTCTGACCATCAGCGGGAAAGATACTATCGCCGCGGCGAGGGCCGCCCCGCGCCAACTAAAGCTAAAACTGATGCCAAACCAATTATATAACCACTGGCCGATAAAACCTTGGCGGCCCATGCTGATCAGCAGGAGGTAACCCACTACCACGGGCGGTAACACCAGTGGTAGATGGAGCACACTGTCGAATATTGCCTTGCCAGGAAACTCGACTCTGGCCAGCAACCAAGCGCATAAAATGCCCAAGGGTAAACTGGCGATAACGGCAACGGATGACACCTTTAAGCTGAGCAGCAGTGCGGCAATTTCATAGTCGCTTAAAAGAGAGCCACTTAGCAGAGAGCCGCTTAACAAAGAACCACTCAGCACCCTAATTCACTCCAAAGCCATATTTTTCAAACACATTTTTTGCGCTTGGGCCTTGCAGATACTCATTGAACGCTTTGGCGCTTGCCGTCGATTCTTGTTTGACTAAGGCGATAGGGTATTCAATTGGGCTGTAGCTCGTCTCTGGGAAGGTTGCCACGATTTTGATCTTCTGGGCGACTTTCGCATCGGTTGAATACACTATGCCTAGCGGCGCTTCACCCTGTTCAACTAAGGCGAGGGCGCCGCGGACATTGTTAGCGCGGGCGAGTAAGGGCTCAGCGACTTGCCATAGCTTAAGATTTTCGAGGGCTTGCTTGGCATATTGTCCAGCGGGCACATGATCAGGGTCGCCAACAGCCATACGGCCGCCTTTTAATGCGGTTTTAATATCCCAATCGCCATTGAGCACCACCTCTGTGATGGGACTATTTTTCTCGGCAATCAAGACCAAGGTATTTTTTAGTAAGGTTTTACGACTGTTAACATCGACCGCTTTGGCCTCGACTAGATAATCCATCCACTTTTGATTCGCCGAGACAAACAGATCGGCGGGCGCACCATTGGCCACTTGTTTTGCCAGTGTTGAAGAAGAGGCGAAGGAGAAGACCACCTTAGTATTGTGTTCTTTTTCATATTGCTGGCCGATTTCGTTAAGGGCATTGGTGAGCGATGCCGCAGCAAAAACAGTCACTTGCTCATTGTCTGCCGCAAAAACTGGGCTAGATGTCAGTACCATTGTGAATAATGAAGCCGTGGTAAAACGCAGTAATTGCTTAAGGTGAATGGATTTCATTGTATTCCTCCGTGATAAAAAGTGATCGATATATACCAATCTATATATCGATCATTCAAGCCCTAAGCAATCAATTAGTGATCTGTGTGTGGTTTCTTGCTGATTAATGGTATTGATCCGCTGAAATATCTCGGCAATCTTATTGGTATCCTCAAGACGATGAAGGACAATAGGACTCAAGTCAGATTTGGGTGCGGGATAAACGATGGATTTACATGCATTACTTACGCTTTCCCTCGGGGATAAGCCCTTCGCCAATCCTAGGCGGATAAGCCTGCTTGAGCAGGTCGCCAACACTGGCTCGATCAGCCAAGGCGCCAAGCTTGCGGGGATCAGCTATAAAGCGGCGTGGGACGCGATCAATGAGATGAACACCGCCATGCCCGAACCCGTAGTGTGCAGCGAAAAGGGCGGCAAAGGCGGTGGCGGCGCGAAACTCACCGAATTTGGCGAGCGTTTGCTCAAGGTGTATTCCATCACCTCCCAAGTACAAGCAATGGCCTTGGCCGCCTTGCTTGATGAGTCCGTCGACATGCACAGTTTATTGGATGTGATGGCGCATTTCTCACTCAATACTAGCGCCCGTAATCAGTTAACGGGTCGTATCAATGGCATTGATTCATTTGGATTAAATGACAACATCAGCGTGACCTTAGCGGGCGGGCAACAGATTCAGATTTCAGTGACCCATTCGAGCCGCGAGCGCTTACAGTTAGCCTTGGATAAATCTGTGTTGTTACTGTTTAAAGCCCCCGCAGTACGGGCTATGACACATGTCTGTGAACTGGATGGGCAAAATTGCCTCAGCGGCCGTTTGCTGAGTGTGACTGAACTTGGCGATAAGGCCGAATTAGCCATAGATATTAATAGTAAAGACATCATCTATTCAGTGATGCCACTTACCCAAACGCAGGCGTTGGCTGTCGGCGAGCCATGTTTTGCCTGTTTTGATGCCACGCAGGTGATCCTCGCCAGCATGAATTAGTCGAATTGAGTGATTAATTCGATTAATCATTGGGTTATTCACTGGGGATGGTCAGTACTTGGCGTGAATGTTTCGTAGCGGGTTGGTCGTTTTTGTATTTAAATCGACATCAAAGTCATAAGGCTTCACCCCACGACCTTGATCTTTCTTGAAAAAGAATCAAATGAAGTCTGTATCTAGATTCGTTTGAATGGCAGAACTACCACAAGTGGCACAATCATAGAACGTCGAACCCCTACAATTTACCGCCTAACGATTTGGTATCGCACTCAATCGGCATTGCTACCTAATGCTCAGCTGTGCTTCCCTTGCAAATTTCTACACAGATATTTGCAAATCTTTACCTGTTAACGACACTTCCTTCGTCTACTGTCTTTGGCTAACTCTATATACTGTTGGAACAATTTCAGTTCCTTAGCAAGATTAATGCTTGCTGTCTTTAGCATTGATGGACACGACAATACCGATGAAAAAATCCTCAAAGCGTAAATTGCTGCTCGCGTTAAGCGGCTTAATACTCCTGAGTGGCGGTGCTTATTTTATGTGGCATAAGCCTGAAACGGCACCTACCTATGTGACTGAAGCGGTGCGCCGTGGCGATATCGAAAACTCAGTGTTGGCCAATGGCATGTTGCAGGCCTCTAAACTGGTGAGTGTGGGCGCGCAGGTATCGGGGCAAATTTTAAGTTTGCCGCTGGCACTGGGTGATGAAGTAAAGAAAGGCGATTTGATTGCTCAAATTGACAGCCTAGCGCAGCAGAATAATTTGAAGGATGCTCTCGCATCACTCAAGAGTATCAATGCCCAGTTCCGCGCTAAACAGGCGCAGATCCGTCAAGCAAAGTTGGAATTTAGCCGCCAGCAGCAAATGCTTGCCGATAAGGCAAGTTCCCGTGCCGATTATGAAGTGGCCGATGCTAATCTAACGGTTTATCAAGCCGAGCTTGAGCAATTAGAAGCGCAAAAACAACAGGCTGAGATTAACGTCGACAGTGCCAGAATCGATTTAGGTTATACCAAAATTACCGCACCTATGGATGGCACTGTGGTGTATTCCGCGGTGGAAGTGGGGCAAACCGTTAACGCTAATCAAACGACGCCGACAATCGTGGAAATGGCGCAGCTCGATACCATGACAGTTAAAGCACAGATTTCCGAAGCCGATGTCGTCAATGTTCATCCGGGTCAAGCCGTGTATTTCACGGTTCTTGGCAAGCCGAATCATCCCTACCGTGGCGTTTTGAGGGCGATTGAGCCTGGGCCGATTTCGATGGATGGCGACGATAGCAATATGAGTTCTAGCGACTCAGACGCCATTTACTACCATGGTTTGTTTGATGTAGAAAACCCTGACCGCACCTTGCGTATCGGCATGACGGCGCAGGTGTCTATAGTGTTAGCTAAGGCCGATGATGCGCTATTAGTGCCTGCGCAGATATTGCGTATAAAGCCGAGGGAGAAATCCGCGGCGCCAGAGGCTAAGTCTGGCGAGCGTAAAGCCCCCAGTGGCCCGCAGTATCAAGTACCTGTGTTAGTCGATAACCAAGTGCAATATGTGGATGTCACGGTTGGGATTAACAACAAAATCAATGCCGAAATCACCACTGGTTTGAATGAGGGCGATCAAGTCGTGCTTGGCATGCCGTCCGCCGATGATGGCAGCAGCAAGTTCCGTCGTCCACCTAGCGTGAGGTTTTAACAGTGACAACGGCATTACTTGAAATTTCAGGTTGTTATCGCACTTTTCAGGCGGGTGAGCAGCAACTCACAGTCTTGCAAAATGTGAACCTGTCGATTGGCCGTGGTGAGATGGTGGCGATAGTAGGCGCTTCTGGCTCGGGTAAATCGACCCTAATGAACATTCTTGGTTGTTTAGATAAACCGTCAAAGGGCGCGTATTTTATCAATGGCCAAGATACCTCAACTATGGACGTGGACGAATTAGCTCAGCTGCGCCGCGAGCACTTTGGCTTTATCTTTCAGCGTTATCATTTACTGGGTGATTTGACCGCCATAGGCAACGTCGAAGTGCCCGCCGTGTATGCGGGTAAAGAACGCTCGGTGCGTAAAGACAGAGCCGAGCATTTGTTGACGCGTTTAGGCCTTGGCGACAGGCTTGATCATAAACCCAATCAGCTCAGTGGTGGTCAACAGCAGCGGGTCAGTGTGGCGCGCGCTTTGATGAATGGCGGCGATGTGATCCTCGCCGATGAACCGACCGGTGCGCTGGATAGTCACAGCGGCGAAGAAATGATGCAGTTGTTGCAGGAGCTTCACAGCGACGGTCATACCATCATTATCGTGACCCATGATATGCACGTGGCCCAATATGCCGACCGCATTATCGAAATCAAAGACGGCGTAATCATCAGCGATGAGCGCAGTCTGGATAAACAAACGGCTAAGTCGCAAACTTCGATGTCGCAAAGCTCAACGTTACAAAATATGGCGCCACAAAAGCCTAGCGGCACTGTGGTCGCCAAAACAGTGGCAGCAAAAGACAGCTCGCGTGCGCGGGTGGCTTCGTGGGACAGATATGTCGAAGCGCTTAAAATGGCGCTAGTGGCGATGTCGACCCACAGGTTACGTACCTTCTTGACTATGCTCGGGATTATTATCGGTATTGCCTCTGTGGTTTCTGTAGTGGCCTTAGGTGAAGGCTCGCAGCAGGCCATTCTCAAAAGTATCAGTTCGATGGGAACCAACACGATTGATATTCGCCCCGGTTCTGGTTTTGGCGATCGACGCTCGGCGCGGGTGCGCACCTTAACCGCAACGGACGCCAATGCCCTTAAAAATCTGCCCTATGTTGATAGCGTGACGCCAAGCATTGGCTCTACTGCAACGGTTCGTTTTGGTAATAAAGCGGTATCGGCATCGGTGAATGGGGTGGGACCTGAGTTTTTCCGTGTAAGAGGGTACGAGTTAGCGCAGGGCCAATTTTGGGATGATGCCAGTGTCGCATCGCTCGCCCAAGATGCGGTGATTGATGACAACACCCGTAAGGAGCTTTTTCCTAACAGCGCTGCCGACAATAACTCGGCGATAGGGCAAGTGATTTTCCTTGGAGATTTACCCGTACGTATCATAGGTGTGACGAAGCCCAAAGAAAGTGCTTTTGGTAACAGCGATGCGCTTAATGTATGGGTGCCTTACACCACAGTTTCTGGCCGTATGGTGGGTAAAAATTATTTGGATGGTATTACCGTTCGACTCGATGAAACTGTGCCGAGTAACGCGGCGGAGCAGGGTATTATCACGCTGCTTAAAATGCGCCACGGCACGCAAGATTTCTTCACCATCAATACCGATACCATTAGGCAGAACATCGAAAAAACCACAGCAACCATGACCTTACTGATCTCGGCTATCGCGGTGATTTCCCTTGTCGTTGGCGGAATTGGGGTGATGAACATTATGTTAGTGTCTGTGACTGAGCGGACCCGTGAAATCGGTGTTCGTATGGCTGTGGGTGCGCGCCAGAGTGATATTTTGCGCCAGTTCCTTATCGAAGCCATTTTAGTGTGTTTGTGTGGTGGCACCTTAGGCATAGCCTTGTCCTACTTAATTGGCGTGGTGTTTGCTCAAACGGGGGGCAGTTTCCAAATGATTTATTCCACCACCTCCATCGTTGCCGCCTTTGCCTGCTCGACCTTAATTGGTGTGCTATTTGGTTTCTTACCCGCCCGCAATGCGGCGCAGTTAGATCCCGTTGATGCACTAGCCAGAGAATAATAACACCATGAATAATAAACTATTTAATCGAATATTTTCGCCTCGTAGCTGTGCTATTGCTGTTTGCACGGCTTTGGGACCAGCTCTGTGCATAGCCCTGTTGAGTGGTTGTGGCAGTGTTATGCGTTCAGACTTTGAACCGCCCGCATTGGCGATTCCTGAACAGTGGCAAAACACCACAGTGAACGAGCAAGTAAAGGTCGATCCTTGGTGGCAGCAGTTTCATCAGCCTGAGCTTGATAAGCTGGTTAGCCAAGTGTTGAGCACTAACAATGACTTAACTCTAGCGACCTTAACCCTGCGTAAAGCGCGTTTGCAGGCAGGGCTAACGCGGGACGATCTGTACCCGCAATTATCGGCCAATCTTGGCGCTTCCCGTAATCAGCCACTTGATGGCGGCGACGCGACTAAGAGTTATCAAGCCAACTTGTCTGTCAGTTATGAGGTGGATTTGTGGGGCAAAGTGTCGGCCAATATTGACCAAGCCCAATGGGCGGCGCTGGCGAGTGCCGAAGATAGAGAAAGTACCACCCAAAGCCTAGTGGCGACCACTGCATCCTTGTATTGGCAGATAGGTTATTTAAATCAACGGGTTGATTTAAGCCAAAAGAGCATAGCGTACAGCAAGCAAACGCTGGCTTTAACCCAAAGGCAGTATGATTCTGGCGCCGTGACGCAAGTGAATGTGCTCGAAGCGCAGCGCAGTATGGCGGGACAAGAGGCTGCGCATAGTCAGCTTATCCAGCAATTAACTGTGGCTAAAAATGCCCTTGCGATATTACTCAATCAGGCACCAGCTGCTAACCCAGCGCAGAGTTTAGCCTCAGGGGAGACTTGGGTTGAGATTAAGCAACTCCCCGATGTGGCAGTGCCGGACGTTAGCGTGGGTGTACCCGCAGATTTGTTAGTCAGACGCCCAGATGTGAAGGCTTCCTTGTATCAACTGCGCTCCGCCTTGGCGAGTAAAGACGCTACCTATGCGAGTTATTTCCCAAGCCTGAGTTTAACGGGTGGTATTGGAGAGTCGACCTCAGAGTTAAAAGAGCTGTTACGCAATCCCGTTGGTAGCTTAGGCGCTGGGCTTGTCTTGCCCTTTTTGCAGTGGAATCAAATGCAAATCAATAACGACATTGCCGATATCGATTATCAAACTGCAGTGGTGAATTATCGCAAGACGCTTTATTCCGCCTTTGAAGATGTCGATAATGCGATTTCGGCTAAGCAGCAATATCGCTATCAAGGGGAGAAGTTGGCGCAGCAATTTAGCGCCGCGGCGGCCGTTGAAGCCATTTATGAGAGCCAGTATCGCAATGGTGCTATCGGTATTCAGAATTGGATTGATGCCCAAGAGAATCGTCGTAGCGCCGAGGCGGCTTTGCTCGAGAATCGTTACAACCAACTCACCGCCCAAGCGACGCTTTATCAAGCCCTTGGCGGCAGCGATATCGCCCCGCCTTTGGCAAAGGAATAACGCACGGTTGTAAAAGCATCACAGCGCGACAGAAAAATAAAAAACCGCTATTAATAGCGGTTTTTCGTTTTTATATAACTCAGGCAAGCGCAAGTCTTTGAGTGCTATTGCCTTTGCGCTGTGCTTAGCCGTTAAGCCACATTAGCTGCGGAGTATTTGCAACGGCAGGCTGAGCATATCATCGCCCGTTCCAGCTAAGTGCCAGATGATGCCGACTAAGGCGCCAACCGTGAGCAAATACCAAATAACCGAGAAGATTTGCCCGTATCTGTCTAATGGCAGCAGATGGCTTTGATGGCGAGTACGCCACTCGAAAATAATTTCTAGGCTGCCGATCAACAACAAGAATCCCAATAAGGCTAAGCCTAAGGTGTAGCTGATATACACTCCGAAAGCGGCACCGGCGGCGCAGGCGACCAAGCCCATGATGCTGTTCATTGAAAAACTAATGCTCTTTAAAATATGCCCGCCATCGAGTGGCAAAATAGGCAATAAATTGAATAGGTTAAGTAGCGCATTAAAGGCGGCAAGGCCTGCAAAAAACACATTGCCCGTGGCGTGGTAAGCAATCAAGGATGCGATGGACATCAAGAGTCCAAAGGTTGGCCCCATGATAGAAATCACCACATCTTGCCAACGCGTATTAATTTTCTCATCGGAGAGGGCAAGTCCGCCCATAAAGGGAATAAGGTAAATTCCTTTGGTTTTCATCCCAAAATATTTCATCGCGCGGATATGGCCGTATTCGTGGAACACTAAGCAGGCGATGAGCGCGAGGGCAAATTGGAAGGAGAATAGCCAAGAATAAGCGGCAACGCTGGCGCCCGCTAACACAACTTTTATGACTTTGGCGCTTTTTAACAGTTTAAAACCAAGGGAGGCGAGTCCAACCATGCTCAGTTTTTGCTGCTTAACGATGGGCGTTTCTGGGGTTTGGCGTTCGATATCTTTTTCGGTGCGTCGGCCTTGGTCGATAATTTTGTCATCCTGCAGCAAGCAGTAATCAAGGCGGAAAGGCTGCCAAACGAGATCGGTTTCGAGGCGAACTTGGATTTTATTTTCTGTCATGGCGATGGCTTGCTCGCCACTTTCGGTCGCCAATGGGCTGCTGTGGTGGGTGAGCTCAAAGACATGAACCTTGAGGCCGCCATTGTCGACGGAAGCTTCTTTTTGTGAGACTAAGGTATTGTCCCAGAAGAGTTGTTGCCAGCCCGCGAGTGAGCCTTCTAAGCGCAGTTGTTTGCCTAAGCAGTCAATCTTAAGTAGTTCCAATTTCGGTTCCATCTGTTTGTATATTTAGTGCCAACTTAAACGTCATCCCTTGAGTCGACGCTGAAAACGGTCATTTTGAAGTGCATGTTAGCCGCGCTTTGTCGGTTGATTCGGCGCTACTACACAGCGGCAAATTATGCCTGTGAATTCACTATGAGGATATTAGCTTTTAAGGTCATAGTGTTTTTTATTGAGTAACTGAGTTATTGGCAGATGGTATCTCAGCTGCTTGCCGTTTATTCATCGAGGGTGCGTACAATTTCAATCCCTTGGGAAATCGTTGTGAAAGCCAACTTAGCGACGCAACATTGTCCCAGTGCTTGGGCATGATTTTGAACCCACTTGATAAATTCATTGAGCGATAAATCTTGTTTTTGGCGTACTAATCGCGGTAGTTCACCGACGGGATCTTCATGGATTTTTTGCGTACAGGCACTGATAAGATAGCGCCTGCCTTTGGAGTCCAGTAATTGGTCAGTATCGATAAAATGATGCTGATAGAGACAGGCCAATTCGAGCCAATCCCTTTGGTGTTCTAGGTAAAGTAATTCGTCATTTTGAGTCAATTTTGCAATGGCAGGCCATTCAATACTCGACATCTTAACGCTAGTCATTTCAGATCCTTAGGAAGTTTAAAATGGGCTCTGAGACAGTCTCTGAGAACAATCATTGGCAGTAGGCAAGGATTAGAATTATACAAGAAGATACTTGGCATGCTGCGTGAGTTTATCTAATAGCAGTATGCCACGCTGAGGGAAGATTGATAGAGGCCTGAACGCGTTCGCAGAGTCTGGCAGAATGAGCAAGGAGTAGTGAATGTGTCATTACTCCTCGCGAGTATTAAGCCGTCGGTGCAGCTTTGGCTTTGGCGTTATAGTCAAAGTTAATTTCTTGATTAACATTGGCAATGCAGCAAGTGCCGTGTTCACGGGCAGTGCGATGATTCGCTGGACCTATATGTAACTCAACATTGAGGAATACGTGTTTAAGCACTTCGATACGGTATTTCTCGTAATAGCCTTCGACTTCTTGTTTTAAGGTATCGAACTCGAGTTCTTCACGGGTGCGCTCATCCAAAATGCGATTCTTCTGGTCGAGCATCATCTTGATTTGCTCGATCATCGCCGCGTCGCCTTGCCATTCTGACTTTGGGGGTAATTTATTGAGGCGAGCCTCAATATCTAAACTGGCGACAACCATAGCTTTAACGCTTTCATCGAGTAGCTTGAGAGCTTGTTTGAGTTCGGCATGTTCCATTGCGCAATAAACGTCGGTTTTGGTTCCCGCCGTTGCCCCTATGACAACCGCCGTGATGCCTTTCTCTGCACGTGCGACACCGCCCACCAGATCGCCACGACGACCACTCGGATCGCTGACCGTTAAACTGCCAGCTGTTTTGGTATGGCTGTGCAGCAACTGTTTAGTGACTAAGATATTGCCCTTGGCCACTAAGTTGGAATATTGCACAAACTGGGCGCTGATCTGGCCTTGAGAATGGATATTGGTAGAGTATTCATTAGCTTTAATTTGTCTGCCTATGATGCCTTTACTGACTGTGACATCACCTTCCGCCTCTAGGGTCGCGGAGTCCACAAAGCCCATTACGGTTATATCCCCCGAACTTTTAACTAGCATGCCCTCGTGGACATCACCTGTGATTAAAATACTGCCCTTAAAGCTGATATGGCCTGTGCCGATGTCGACATCTTTAAGCTGCAAAATATCATCGACATTCATGCCTGTACGGGTTTCGACGGGTTGGCCTGGCACAGTGGCGATGAGTTTATTGGGATCCTGCGGATGCAAAGCTGTGCCGGTACCCGCTTGGAGTACGGCATCTTTACCCGGTTTTTGTTTAAGTACTTCGCCCTTAATATTGTAACCTGGTGTGCCTTCGGTGGCGGGGTGTTTAACCATCAAGAGATCATTGGCTTTGACGACGATAAGTGAGCCGAGATTACGCATATCGACACTGCCATCTTCCCGCTCTTGTGGTTGAAGTAAGCGTTCACGCGCGAGGAACACTTTGCGTTCTAATACCGCATTGAGTCCATTGACCGGCGCTTTACCTTGGGCGATGTCACTTTGGCAAACTTCACCCGGCTTCAGCGTGCTAAGTTGTTTGAGTAGGGTTTGAATTTTGAGCTTGCTTAACCCCATGCAGACGTTGTTCTTTTTGAGATGGGTGAGGATCTCTGGCAAATCTATCTGTTTACCGCCCCATGCTGCGGTCAGTTTGAGGCTGGCTTGCATTTTATCTGGGCTAATTTCGATTGCTATGGTGCCATCGCGGCGTTCAGCTAAAGTGGCGAATAGCTCAAACTTCCCCTCATCTTGGCTGCACAGAGCGTTAATTTTAGCGACGGTTTTAGTAATAGCTGGCTCTAAAGGAAACAGGGAACCGAATTCAGGTAAAGACAACAGGCGCATTATGTCTTCATGGGTGACTGGGCCATGGACATTAGGGATCAGGCGTAATTCAGCTTTGGTCTTATCGCTGTTTAGCTCTATGAGTTCAGGGTCCAGCATAGGGGCATTCCTAGTAATTGCGTTTTATTATTGTTTAAGAAGCTGATTTGAGTATAACAGTAGAAACTTAGGGTAAAGAAGCCTTTTTGGCTGCAAAAACAGCAAATGTTGGCATTTTGTTGTTAATGGTCTACTGGGCGATTTATAGTTAGTTTTTTATAAGAAATTGAATGAGATAAACAGTGTTATCTCTGGTTTATTCCTACTAATCACAGTGTAAGTCGCAACTTAATGCTAACTTTCGCTTTAGCGATTATTTTGGTGTTTTAAATCAAATTCCTATGCTAGGAACGGCAATTTGAGGTAAATGGAACTGTGTTTACGGGAATCGCTGACATGCGGCAGATCACAATATTGAGTTTTGTAACACGAGGAAAGATAAGCTTTATCTGAAAAATGGGATAGTGACACGAGTGAGTATGAGGCATAGTCAATAACGCGCCTATAAACAAAGCATAAGCGCGTTATCTGTAGAGTTTTACTTGTGTTGGAAGTAATACAGCTTGTACTTGTTGTTATCGGCAACCACTTTTAATTGGCCAAATTCGGCGGCAATGATATCGGAATAGGGCAAGTGGCGGTTGGCGACAATTTGCCAAATACCGTTATGTTGTAATTGCTTGGCACTATCAGTGACAAAGTTCTGCGCTATGCTGGTGGTGCTTGCAAGGCCATCGTGGAACGGTGGATTAGAGATAATGCCGTTAAATTTCCCCGTGGTTTGCGCCAGTCCATCGGAAGGATAGACTTTGGCCGTCATTCCATTGGCGGCTAAGGTGAGTTCGCAGGAAGCCAAGGCCATCGCATTAATATCGACACACTCTAAGGATAAGCTCGGCTGTGCCTTGAGTAGGGCAGCGGTAATCACGCCGGCGCCGCAACCAAAATCGAGCACTCGGCCCGAGAGTGTCGGCAGGTGCGACAGTAATAATTCAGTGCCCAGATCTAAGCGTTTTTCGCTAAACACCCCGACTAAGTTACAGATACTGATTTCGCCCTGTGGTGTAGTCAGTTGATACTGACTGACCCAGTCGCTGAGCTTCATCGCTGGTGCGCTACTTTCCAAACTGCTGCCAAATAACAGGCAGTGGCGAGCGTTATCGAGCTTCATTCCAGTCGCAAAATACTCAGGCAACAGCTTCACTAAAGACTTAATCCCGCCTTTGTTTTCTCCAACGACTAACAGTTGGCCGTTAGGCACAAGATGATTGGCGGCGAGGTTAAACAAATAAGGTGCTAAGGGTTTGGCTTTGGGGAAATAAACAATAACCGTATCGTACTTTTCTCGTTCAAGCGGGTCTTGGTGCGGCAGGTCATGGCCGAAATAGCAACGCAGCTTTGAGTTGGCGTGCGGCGCTAAGTGCAAGTAATGGTGGTAGTCCAAGGCGAGTGCATCGACCGACGCCGCGACATCGAGCAGGGCTTTTGGCAGTAGATCGGCTTCATGATTGAGCACTAACACCTTATGTTGGCTTAGGCTGTCTTGATTACGAATAATGACTTGCGATGGATTGGTTAACACGGTTACTGGCACCTATAAACTTAAGTGTGGGCATTATACCCGTTATTCACGCCTGAGCCAGTTTGCATCGAATCCCTGCGCTAAGACCTAATAAAATCCCTAATCAAAAGACCCAATAAAAAAGGCAACTGCATTATGCGGTTGCCTTTAATGAACGGAATCGATTAACGCTTAGCTTTTAGGTTTCTTCGGTTTAGGTAATAAGCTAAAAATCTTATTGGCGATATCGGTATTATCTTGATGGCCGTTAAACAGCTCAGACGCCGGACCTGCGGCAAAAACTTGTACGTCTGTGCCAGTGTGGCCGTCGGTTGTCCAACCTGTATCAGTACGTTTATCAATAACATGGCGAATCGCCACCGCCATGGTTTCTAATCCCTGCATTCTGGCGACGTTCAATTTGGCGACTTCTTCTTCGCTAAGTTCAAAGCCTAAACCGCGGGCGAGATCGGCTTGCCATTGCTCACCAGTGATGGCGGCTAAGGCCAAAGTGTCTGTGCTGGCCGAGATATTACGCAGGATTTCAGGGTTCCAGCTGTAATTGCCATCGACGCCAATCGATAGACCACCGGTATTGTGGTCGGCGGTGATCACCATTAGGGTATCTGGATGTTCACGCACAAATTGCTCAACCACTTCAATGGCATTGGAGAACTCATCCATCTCACCCATGGCAGTGGCGATATCGTTATTGTGGCCCGCCCAGTCGATGAGACTCCCTTCGACTAACAGCACAAAACCTTGGTCATTTTGCGACAGTAAGCTGAGTGCCTTTTGAGTTAAGGTGCTGAGTTTTCTTGCATCTTTCTCATCAATCGCCCAAGGCAATTGTACTTCGGCAAACAGGCCCAACACTTTTGGTTGGGTGATGCTGGCGAGATCCTCAAAACGGCTAATGTGTTGATAGCCCTTGGCTTTGAACTGCTCTAACAGCGCAGGAGGAAAATACTTTTGACCACCGCCTAAAAATACATCGGCGTTGGTTTCTAAATAGCTGAGTGCCAGAGCGTCGTAGTTTTTACGGCTCTCGTTGTGGGCCAAAAAGGCGGCTGGCGTGGCGTGGTTGATTTGTGACGTTACCGCGACCCCTGTGCTGAGGCCAAGGGATTTGGCTTTTTCGAGTATGGTCGGCAGTGGTTGCTTTTGGGTATCGACCGAAATCGCCCCATTATACGATTTAACCCCTGTGGCCAGCGCTGTCGCGGCCGCGGCTGAGTCAGTCACATAACCACTGACGCTCGCGGGGTAGGTGCTTGCCATGCCTACCAGTAAACGGTCGAATACGGTTTGCTCGACTTCTTCAGTGTCAGGATTATCTTTGTAATAGCGGTAGGCGCTGGTGTAAGACGGCCCCATACCATCACCTATCATGATGACGATATTTTTCGGTCGCGATGGCGCTTTCGTTGGACCCGTTTCATCTGCCCAAACTGGCGTAGATAACAGCAAACTGATGCCGAGTAACAAGAGTGGCGCTTTGGTGAAACTCATATCACATCCCTAGAAGTGGTTCGGCGCTCGCGATGTGCTCGCGCCTTACAATCAACAAACTCGTTGGTAAATTCTTATGCTTTGGCGTTAATGCGTGCTTCGATAGCATCCATTAACATGCCCGTGATGTCGACATCAAATGCCGCTTGGATTTCACGGATACAGGTTGGGCTCGTCACATTGATCTCAGTCAGCTTGTCACCAATTACATCCAGCCCGACAAAAATCAGTCCGCGTTTTTTTAGCTCAGGGCCAATAGCACGGGCAATCGCCCAATCACTGTCGGATAAAGGCTGCGCCACACCGCTACCGCCGGCGGCTAAGTTGCCACGGGTTTCACCTTTCATTGGGATACGTGCCAGCGTGTAAGGTACAGGCTCGCCATCGACCACTAAAATGCGTTTATCGCCTTTAGTAATTTCAGGGATAAAGGCTTGCGCCATCGCATATTGTTGGCCGTAGCTGGTCAAGGTCTCGATGATCACCCCAAGGTTAGGGTCATCTTGCTTCACGCGGAAAATCGAGGTGCCGCCCATGCCATCTAAAGGCTTAAGAATGATATCTCCCTTAGCTTGGTGGAAGGCGCGGATACGTTTGGCATCACGGGTCACGATCGTTTCTGGGGTGAATTCGCTAAACCATGCGGTGAACAGCTTTTCGTTAGCATCGCGTAGGCTTTGCGGCTTGTTGACGATTAATACGCCTTGTTCTTCGGCGCGCTCAAGCATGTAAGTGGCGTAGATGAACTCAGTATCGAATGGCGGGTCTTTACGCATTAAGACCACGTCGAGTTCGCTCATTGGCGTGTCTTGCGCTTCGCCTAGCTCATACCATTTACTCGCATCATTGATAACAGTTAACGGACGCATATTGGCCATTGCCACGCCGTTGACCATGGCAAGATCGGCCATTTCCATATAAAACAGCTGATAACCTCTGTCCTGCGCGGCCATTAACATGGCAAAACTAGAGTCTTTCTTAATGTTGATCTCACTGATGGGGTCCATCACTATGCCGAGTTTTATCATTAATCTGTTCCTTATTTGTTGCCGTTTGCAGGCAAAAAAGCATTGATTGGATAATGGGTCTGTTATGCCAGCGTAGCTTGCGGCTGCGGTTTAGCCTAAATCACCAAATCTGAGTTGCAGCGCCGTAATGGCCGTGAGCGAGGCGGTTTCAGTGCGAAGCACTCTGGGGCCAAGCAACACATCGGTAAATTGATAGGTTTCTGTCATGGCGATTTCTTCCGCCGACAAACCACCTTCTGGGCCAATTAACAGGCGCACGCGAGTGTGCGCTAAATCTAAACCATTGATACCGTGTGCGGCACGTGGGTGTAAATTGAGTTTCAGTGCCGAGGTTGGCTCACTGCACCAATCGTGTAAGTCCATCGCTGGGCGAACCACAGGTACTTGACTGCGGCCCGATTGTTCACAGGCGCTCACAACGATTTTCTGCCATTGCTGAATTTTTTTCTCTAGGCGTTCGCCATTAAGCTTTACACCGCAGCGATCGGAAAACAGCGGCGTAATGGTATTAACCCCCAGCTCGACCGATTTTTGAATGGTGAATTCCATTCTGTCGCCACGGGAAATCACTTGGCCTAAGTGCAAGTTGAGTGGCGACTCAGATGAATTTGCCTCACAGGAAAGCAGTTTTACTGTGACATGCTTTTTACCCGCATCGACAATTTCAGCAAGATAATCATGGCCATCGCCATTGAATAGGCTGATATGTTCGCCGTTACCCATACGCAGCACTTTACCGATATGGGCCGCGCCATCTTCGTCTAAGTTCAGCTGTTGATTAATGGCTAATGGCTGAGGTTGAAAAATTCTTGGGACTCTCATTGTCGACCTTACTCGGCTAATTGTTGACGCAGTGGTGGCGCATTACAGGCATTCTGCACAAAGGGATTATGGTTGCCTTGAGTCTGCGCTATGGCGTTATCGCGTTTGCACTCAATAGTATCAACTGGATAGGTTTTATCCCATGCCTTAAACAATTTTAATTGGCTCGACGCGATTTTAAGCCCATAGGTCTGCTGCATATAGAGGTAGGTTCTGGCTATCTTACCGCGAGCATTGACGGGCGGCTGCGCCTGACGATTCTTAAAATCGACCACCATAGCGCATTGGCCATATTGGTCGGCTTTACCGTTCCATTGGCTAAAACGGAAGTTGCTGCGATCGCCGTTCACTTCACCGATAGCGGGCACTAAGTTGTGCATGTCCGCTTCCATCTTATTAAATTCGTTACTGTTATCGGCGCAGTTTTTACGCCCGCCCTTTTGCCAGCATTGGAGCTGATGGCCAAATTCCCAGGCGGGCACTATGTGTTCCCACTCGATACGATTGGCGCGGGTTTCCTGTTTACGGACTTGATAACCGCAGCTGGCGAGATCGGGTTTCCACGATTTGCCTTTGATCTGAATATCGCAGCCACAGTAAAAACTCACTGCGGGTAGAGTACCTTGGCGACTTCCGGCGTAGAGCGCCTGCGACTTAGTTTTCGCTTGGCTGAAACTGCTGGGGTGTGACACTGAGGCGCTAGCGGGCACAGATGAGGTCGTGGCCCAAGTGATTAGGCACAACAAAAGTCGCCGCGAATTAACGGTTAAAGAAGTTTTGTTCAAAATTTATCCCAAAATAACAAACACTACGCGAGCCTTTGGCTCGTCTTTTATGGCGTGATGGTAAGGGAAATGCCGTTGCTTATGCAAATTGAGTCGTACTTTTTACTCACGCAATTCCCAAATGCTGAAATTCCAATTTTGGAGTGGGTGTGAGGATTGTGCGCTAAGAGTGCTTAGAGTGCCGTTAAATGGGTCTTGCAGCGTTTACAGATATAACGGCTTTCACCGCGTAGCACCTTGTTATGGCGGCGAATACTTAACCGAATCGGTCCACAGGCGCAGCGATACTCCACGTCGCGACCTGCCACAGAAGTGGTATTGAAGCTGTGGGTGGTACTCGGGTTAACCTTAAATACCGTTAGCATCAAAGATTGCCATTCTTTACCGTGGGGCTTGGTTTTGCCAAAAAGCTGAAAACACAGTAAATGACAAATTTCGTGCGGTACAACTTCAGTTAGAAAAGCTTCGCTGTTTTCGCGTAGCAACACGGGATTGAATCGCAAACGATTCTGCTGCAGATGAGCCGTACCCGCGCTCTTTCCCCTGAGACTAAATTGAGTGACTGGGCGCGGGAAAGCGCGCTTAAGCGATATCTCCGCTTCTTGATAACAAGCTTCAATTCGCTCTAGTACTTGTATTTGCAGTGACGAGAGTGGGCGTGATGAACCGGTGAAAATATGTGCCTGAGCCAGATTTTGTACTGGTGTACTCGTTATCAGCTGCGACTTATCTTGGCTTTGGCCCAAGGCTGCGTATGTCGATTTTGTCAGTGGGGCGAGTGCTTCACTGCTGCGACGACGTAAAGCATTGAGTAAGTCTGCAGGTTTCAACATAGGGTTAGCGTTGGATCTCGTCGGTTAAAGGTAAACATTGAGTGCTTAACATTCATTTAGTTATGAAGCATCAGTTATGAAGCCAATCCTATGTATGGCGCTTGGCTTCTGCGTTCGGACGCTTGTTCTTGTAATCCGCTCTTATACTCAGCCTTCCAAATCAGCGCTTGAAATAAGAGTCAGGCCAAGCGTTCGCATCATAGCGAACGCTATCTGACAATGCCAGTTTCAGCCAGTGTGACTTGGCTTATAAACTCGCTGCCGCCTGCATCACCATAGTGCGCACTTGTTCGATTATGGCTTGCTCAGTATCGGCGTCATAGCCTTTGACTCTAGGGGTGTGAATGTGGCCGACTTTCGCACGGCTATTAAACTTTTGCTGCAACACTATGGCGCGATAGGAAATTTCATTAGAAAGATAACCGCCGCCAGAGCCTTCGACCGACGTTTCGTTTTGCAGCTCATTCAATGATGTTGCACTAAACTCACCGCGAGCAAGGGTCGTGACAGTGTGGTTATCGTTGACTTTCCATTGGCCATCTTTTACTTGCATGGCTGCAACAGGCAGCGAGAATTCGACAAATTGCGGGCCGATAAAATCTTTGCCATTGAGCTTGGGGGCAACCGGTGCGGTTTTAGTGCCGCCAGTGAGGACATTTTGGTTATCGGGCGCCGCGGCACTGCGATTTCGGGCAGGGAAGCGTTCAATATCAAAGTCAGTTCGGCCCATGCTGACGGTAAATACAAATTTGGTTTTAGGATCGCGGTATATCGGGCTCAGTAGCGATTCGATAAGTCCTTGGTCAAAATCTTCAAAACGCACTGGCACCATAGCAGTTTCGATTTGCGCCGTTTTGCCATTTACATCAAAGCGGAAACCATCCAAGGCGAGGGCGACTAAGCCGGAAGGATTACTCTGGGTGATATCTTTATCGAGGAAGAAGGGATCGAAACCCGTGAGGAATATTTTGATTTGAACATCATCAGCATATTGAATATCGCTAAAACCCCGAGAGGCCTTTTCAACCGCACTCATTAATATGTCTTGTTGCCAATCGGCCATTTTAAAGTTGGCGCTGGTGCTCTTAAGACTATTAAGCATGGCAAGGCGCGCCCAATATAAAGGTCGGTCGTCAACATGACCGGACTGCACATCGCGTACCGCCTGTTGCCATAATCTGTGACCTTGGCGCGCCGCTAATTGGGTGGCATCGACTTCGTTTTTCTTAGAGCTTAGCTGCTGGGTCAGGCCATCATCGAGTGCTTGATAACGAGTCACGACTTCACCCATGGTTGTTTCGGCTGTCGGTAGGCGGGAAACTTCAACATCACCAAATAGCTGCATAGCACTGGCCGTATTGATCAAGCTACTGGCGAGGATTAGCGTTAACACTGGCTTCAATACTGGCTTCAACATTTTTGATTTCCCTGTAGTGATAAGACGTTATTGATTGGAAATGATGTCCATCTCGTCCTGCGGAAGGCTCTTATGCCAAAAAGTATGCACTACAAGCTGAGGGTAATAAAGTTATGCTCAGTGATCTTCGTCATCTTATGCCAATATCTTCTATCTCAACATCTTCTATTTCAAAGGCGGCGGAGCTGGCATCAGTACTTCTGTGGCAGAACTTACTTGCCTCTTTTTTGCCACAATTGGTCAGCAGTTTGCTAGGGCATGCAAACACGCTAAGTGATAGCCTTAAGCACTTTTTTAGTTCATTGGATTTTTTGTTTTCTACAAGGAGACTTTATGCGTTCGTTCGCCATATCGACTGTGTTGGTGATGTCCTCACTGTTAGCGTCGTCAATCATAGCTGCCCCAACTTTTGCCTCAACAGCGGCGAAGACGGAGTGGCAAGAAACCCGCAGTTGGGATGCCATTTTTACTCAGCACCAAGTTGAATCGCAACAAGCTAAGCAACAACAAGCTAAATCGCAAAAAACTAAGTCCCAACAAGCCTCGGGCGTGGTGGTGCTGTGGAACGAAAACAAGCAACAGGGATATACCAACAATCTCAAACGTGCCAATCAAGGTTTTTTACCGGCATCGACCTTTAAAATCCCTAACAGTTTGATTGCGCTTGAGCTGGGTGTGGTGAAGGATGAGCACCAAGTGTTTAAATGGGATGGTAAAAGTCGTGATATCGCCACTTGGAATCGTGACCATAACTTGATTACTGGGATGAAGTATTCGGTTGTGCCCGTCTACCAAGAGTTTGCCCGCCAAATTGGTGAGGCGCGGATGTCGAAGATGATCGCCTCTTTCGATTATGGCAATGAGGATATCTCGGGTAACTTAGATAGCTTTTGGCTCGATGGCAGTATTCGGATTTCTGCCACTGAGCAAATCGATTTCCTGCGCCGACTTTATCACAATAAGATACACGCTTCTGAGCGCAGTTTACGTATTGTTAAGCAAGCCATGCTGACTGAAGCGAATTCTGACTATATTATCCGTGCGAAAACCGGTTATGCAGTCAGAGCGGAGCCAAGCATTGGCTGGTGGGTAGGTTGGGTTGAACTCGATGATAATGTATGGTTTTTTGCGATGAATATGGATATTCCCGACGCCGCAGGTTTACCATTGCGTCAAGCCATTACTAAGGAAATCTTAAAACGGGAACGCGTAATTCCTTAGCCCATGAGGGATTGCAGACTTTCTTGGCTGCTAAAGCGTTTTACGAAGAAGTCTAAGAAGACGCTGATGTTGGTGGCCAGTTGGCGTCGACTCGAATAAACCCCGTAAACCTTAAACGGTTCAATCGGCCATTCCTGTAAAATCGGTACTAGTTGTCCATTGGCAAGTTCGGTCTTACAGGCCGAATTGGATAACATGGCGATGCCAAAATCATCCATGGCTAATTGCTTCACCATGATAGGGCTATTGACCCGCACTTTACGTTGGAAGTTCGCCATGGTTTTACGCGAACCTTTACCCAGTGGCCAAATCGGCGCCGAGCGAGAAGTCCCCAATAAAATACCACTGTGCAGGCTGAGTTCTTTTGGCGTTGCGGGCGTGCCTTTGAGTTTTAAGTAACCTGGGCTCGCGACTAAAATCGGTTGGCGTTCAAACAGTAATCGTGCGACTAAGTCCGATGATTGAAGTGGGCCATATTTGATGGCTATATCATATCCTTCGCCGACCAAACCAATATCGTTGTCGGTAAACTGGACATCCAATTCAACATTGGGATATAAACGCATGAATCCGCTACAGAGGTTAGCGATAAGTTCTTGGCTAAATGACACTGGGATTGCAATGCGTAATGATCCTGACACATCATCGTGAGTATTCTCGATAACTGCCTTGGCCGCTTCTACCTCATTGCGAATCGAATCACAGTGTTGATAAAAGAGTGCCCCGATTTGGGTCAAACTCAAATTACGGGTGTCGCGTTGTAGTAATCGCACGCCAAGTTGTTCTTCTAGCTGCGCGATTTTGCGACTTATGGTGGATTTTGGGTGGCCGGTTTCACGTGCAGCTTGGGAGAATCCCTTCGCTCTAACTACGGCTGCAAATAGCATCATACCGTTTAAATCTGGCATGTTATTCCCACTGTCTCATATTTGGAACAAAGCGTCCTATGCAGTTTAATGGCATTTGACGGGATAACAAAGTTATATTTATTGGCTAAAAATTTTCAGAGGCTAAGCAGAGGATCTTTTGATGACCAGCAATAATCAGCCCAAACACATGACTCAAGCCCAAACGCCCGATCCGCTTTTTTTACAGGCCGAGCATTTGGCAAAAGATTTTTCTCTGTTTCCTAAGCACAGTAAACAGAGTTTATCGGAAGAAATTAAAGGTCTTTTAAATGAGGATGCTATTCAAGCAAACTTAAAAGACTTGGCATCTTTAGATGTCGACGGTTACGTTGCTAAAGTGATCCAGCCGACCCAAGATAAAGGTCGTCCTGGTGCAAAACGTATTATTGCCGATCTTAAAGGTCGTTTGATTACGGAAACTCACTTGGGCTCTTTTTACAGTGCTGAGGTCGAGCTGAACTTTGGTTCACGCACTCGTCGTATTGGCTTTATTGCCCAAGAACGCACTACCGCTAACGGTGCTTGGATGCCTGAGCATCATTACGCCGCTTGTAAAGCAATTCGTCATTTCGCCGAATTGTCTATGCCTATTATCTATTTAATTGATACCCCAGGGGCGGATGCTGGCGAAATCGCTAACAGCCAAAACCAAGCGCATTCAATTTCTAAAGCCATCGCAGAAAGTGCCAACGTTGACGTACCGACAGTCGGTATCGTAATTGGTGCTGGTTATTCTGGTGGCGCAATTCCATTAGCGGCTGCGAACATTCTGTTGTCGTTGCGTGACGGTATTTTCAACACGATCCAGCCACAAGGTCTGCAAAGTATTGCCCGTAAGTACAACTTATCTTGGCAAGAATGTGCGAAATCTGTGGGTGTATCACCAGAAGAGCTTTATACCTCAGGTTGTATCGACGGTATCATCGACTTTTCACCAGGCGATCGCGACGAGCGTCAGCACAATCTGCGCCGCGCTATTATTAGCAGCGTAGAAGCGGTTGAGCGTGCAGCGATGAATTTTGTGCGTGAATCTAAAGATTTACGTGAGCATTATGATCGCAGTTTAACTCGTTTTCTTAATCCATCTAAAAACTTGATGGCTTTGGAACTGAACGCAGAATTGGCTGTGGCAACGAGCCCGACCAGTCACCATAACTTGTTCGGTAGCGCCTATCGCTATCTGCGTTATTTAACGCTACGTAGCCGTATCCATTCTATTTCTCAAGAGCAATATGGTCGTCTGTCACGTGCTAGCGTGCCAGAAGGTGATCTGTTGGCACGTATTCAACAGGAACAAGACCGTGTGTTCCAAGCTTGGTTGTCTAACCCTGACAAGCTAGTTTATGACGAAGATTTGAATAAATTGTGGACTAACTTTGTCGCTAAACGTGACGAAGTCTCTACCGAGCGTAACATGCTGACACGTTTGATTTTGGGTGAACCAAAAGAGAACTATAAGAAAGCACGTAAGGCGCTGTTATTTAACATCAGCTGGTCTTTGTATCACCGCTGGAAGAGCAATGCGGCTAACAACTTTAAAGGGCTGATTCAGCACTTAGAAAGTTTGCCAAAGTCTGTGACTCAAGCTAAATGGCCTGAGCTGAATCAGCTGACTGTGCTGGATGTGGTAGTAAATGAAGAACTGCGTGAAGACTTTATTTGGCAATGCCATAACATTCTGATCTTCAATGCCTTGTATGACAACGTTGTCGGCAGCTTAGCGTCAATCGCGAAAGAAGCCATGATGTCGAAGAGTTTGTCACGTAACTCAGTGAACAACCTGTTGCACAAGTCAATTGACCATGCATTGTCGACGCAAGATACCTCGAACGACAAAGCTAAGTTCTATAAGTGGCTCAAGTATTTTATGGGTCAATCGAACCGCGCCGATTTGTTGGTGCGAGTAGAGCAGTGGAAGAGTGTGGGTTTCCCACAACTTAACGACAGTCTATTCGTGGTACTGACCTACTTCTTCGAGCGTTTACTGCCTGAGTATTTCGATAGTGAAAGCGATACCAGCAAGTACACTGGCGCGATCAACCCTGTGCGTATCGGTCGTCGTAAGGACTTCTGGAACCGCTTGACCATGGGTTATCAGGATCTATTGATCCAAAAAGTGCTGCGTGACGAAAAACGTAAAGGCAACATGACTTGGGAAAATGTGGTGAAGCAGTTCTTTACCCATTTCGAAGAGATCAACGGCGACAAAATGTCGGCTAACTTGCTCAACTTCCCAGGCTTCCGTTTATCGATTGAAGACGCATTAGATAAAGGCATTCGCCCATGTGGTTTGATCACAGGTATTGCTGACTTTAAAGAAAAAGGTCAAAAAGTGCGTGTGGGTGTGGCAGTGTCTAACACTGCATTCCAAGCCGGTGCATTCGATATGGCCAGTGCCGAGAAATTCTCAGCGCTGTTGATCGAGTGTGCTAAGCGTAAATTACCCGTTGTGTGCTTTATCAGTTCAGGCGGGATGCAGACTAAAGAAGGTGCCGCGGCGCTATTCTCTATGGCTGTGGTGAACGACCGTATCACGCGCTTTATTCGTGATAACGAATTGCCTGTACTGATGTTTGGTTTTGGTGACTGTACTGGTGGTGCGCAGGCGAGTTTTGTGACTCACCCATTAGTGCAAACTTACTACCTGTCTGGCACTAACATGCCATTCGCAGGCCAAATGGTAGTGCCAGCTTACTTGCCATCAACGGCAACCTTGTCTAACTACTTGTCAAAAGTACCTGGCGCAATGGCGGGCTTAGTCCATAACCCTTTCAGCGACAATTTAGACTCTCAGTTAGCGGGTATCGATCCTCTGATGCCAATGCCTTCGGCAAAAATTAACGACGTGATCATCAATGCACTGTCGACCTTAGTGGTTGAAGCAACTGTTGAAGAAGAAGTGATCGTGCAGAACGATCCACGCCAGTTAATGAAGCCAATTAACAAAGTATTGGTTCACGCCCGTGGTTGTACTGCGGTGAAATTGATCCGTAAGGCGCATGACAATAATATCAATGTGGTATTAGTGGCGTCGGATCCTGATATGACATCAGTGCCAGCGGACATGCTCAAAGATTCCGACAAGTTAGTTTGTCTCGGTGGTAACACCTCGGATGAAAGTTACTTGAATGCTTACTCAGTGCTGAAAGTGGCCGAGTATGAGCAAGTGGATGCATTACACCCTGGTATCGGTTTCCTATCAGAAAGCCCGCAGTTTGCTGCACTGTGTGTGAATAACGGTGTTAACTTCGTCGGTCCTAGCGTGCATTCAATGACGACTATGGGTAACAAGTCGAACGCGATTAAGACATCGCAAGCGCAAAATGTACCTGTAGTGCCAGGTTCTCACGGTATTCTGACTAATGCTGAGCAAGCCGTTAACGTGGCGAGCGAAATTGGCTATCCAGTACTGCTTAAAGCAGTACAAGGTGGTGGCGGTAAAGGTATTCAGGTAGTGAAACGTCCTGAAGACATGATTGGTTTATTCCAAAAAACCGCAACTGAAGCGGCCGCCGCCTTCGGTAACGGTGACTTGTACCTAGAGAAATATGTGACATCACTACGTCACATCGAAGTGCAGTTACTGCGTGACAAGTTCGGCAACGCCAAAGTATTAGGTTTGCGTGACTGTTCGGTTCAACGTAACAACCAAAAAGTGGTCGAAGAGTCTGGTTCAACTATGTTGCCAGATGAGCTGAAGAGACAAGTACTGGCTTATACCCGTGCTTTAGGTGACGCGACCGATTACATGGGCGCAGGTACCGTTGAGTTCATCTATAACTTAGATGCAAACGAAGTCTACTTCATGGAAATGAACACGCGTCTGCAGGTTGAGCATCCAGTAACGGAAGCGACGTCAGGTATTGATATCGTTAGCGCGCAGTTTGATATCGCCGCTGGCCGTTCAATTGAAGCGTTGGAGCCGAAAGAAATTGGTTATGCGATGGAAGTACGTGTGACGGCTGAGAAAGCGGCGCTCGATAGCCATGGCATACTGCAACTGATCCCAAATCCAGGCAAGATCACTGAATGTGTGTTCCCTGAACATCCAGATGTGGAAATCATTTCGATTGCAGCGCCAGGTAAAGAAGTATCGCCATACTACGATAGCTTGATTGCGCAAATCATCATGCGCGGTGAAAACCGTGAGGATGTGATTGCCAAACTGTACGAATACTTAGACAGCGTAGTGCTGAAAGGCATCGCGACTAACATTCCGTTACTCAAGCTTATTCTGAAAGACGGTACCTTCAACGAAGGTGTTTACGATACTAACTATCTGCCACGTTTAATGGCTGAGCTGGACATTCCTGCGTTGATCGCTGAAATGGAAGCCGCCGCTGAAACTGTGGAAGTGGACACTGAGTCACTGCGCGTTGGTGAAAGTAACGAACTGAAAGTGTTAGCCCAAGGCGCAGGTATCTTCTATACCTCTTCTGCACCGGGTGAAGCGGATTTTGTGAAAGAAGGTGACATAGTCACAGTCGATCAAACGCTAGCACTCACAGAAGCGATGAAGATGTTCTCGCAAGTGACCTTAGCCGGCTTTAACCGTCAGAGTGCGATTCTGTACCCTGAGGATAAGAAGTATCGCATCGAGCGCATCCTGAACAGCAATGGTCAGCAAGTGTCTCAAGGTGACTTACTGTTCGTGGTCTCGCCAGTAGAAGAATAAGCTTAGCGTTTAACGCCATAGCTAAATAAGAAAATACCCGCCATTGGCGGGTATTTTTTTGCTTCAAAATTATTGCCACTAAATTTTATGTCACTAAATATAGGCAAGCGAGCATGCCGCTCATAATGTGCATGACGTCTTTGATGAATCAACTTAGCTTTAATAGATAAGCTCATAACTAACAAGTGGCCAATATCAGCTTTGTGCAATACGACCTGTATTTCTGATTAAGTCGGCAAAGAGTTTCTTTAATCTGTCGTTCGCCCATTTATTAGAACAAGCTGCATCAAGAATCCACCTCTAGCCTCGAGAATCAACGGAATCTCCATGCTTTATTCGTAGTAATAGAGGCTCATCAAACCTCATTTTAAGTTGAAACTGAGTCTAAAATGAGCGGTGTGTGGATAACTTTGGGGGTAAGTGGTGGGTATGATGTGGTTAGCTTGAAAGATATGAATTAACTGCAAATTTCCTTAAAATAGGGGTTGCACAAAATCTCCAGCTCCCTATAATGCGCATCCACTGACACGGCAGACAGCGTTAAGCAGCCTGATGTGACAGTTCATCGACGAGTTTACTGATTGATGAGTGTTGAGAAAGTTTGCAAAAACTCCTTGACGCAGAACGGGAAATGCGTAGAATACGCAGCCCTAGCCAACTGGAAGCGTTCGACGCTCAGTGTGGTACTCAATTCCTCTTACGGATATTGAGTTGCTCTTTAACAAGATAAAACAAGAAATCTGTGTGGACACTCACAGGTGTTGAGTTAATCGAAACTGCTTAACCTTAGGGTTGGCAGTCAAAAATTTAAATCAATGTAACAATGAGTGTTCATAGCAATATGTACAGTTTGTTTTAGCACTTCTTTTATAGGGAGTGCGAGAAACAAAAAATCAGAATTCATTGAGCCGCTGATTCCTTCGGGATGAAGCAA
>NZ_JAUOEQ010000032.1:0-56741 GCF_031931965.1 Shewanella sp. SP2S2-6
CCCTTGGTTTTTTCCAAGCTAGTTTTCACACTTAGTGTGGAGCAAGACTGCCTATGTGATAGTGGTATGTATTTTTCCATATGCAGTAGATCACGCAGAAATTAGCTAAGGCGAATTCAGATGCTGACGTGACCTTCGATGACATGGATGTCATCGTAGAGCCGCCATGGATGGCTTCACGGCGTGTCACGGAAGCAGTTGAATTCGGCGAACGAGTGATGGATAAGCGCTTTGTCTTGTCTCTTTAATGTTCAGCTTATTTCGTGTCGCGTAGCAAACAGCCGCAAATAATTTGCGGCTGTTTGCTATTAACACACTGTATTTGAACTGGGATTTAAAGCTTTCGCTAAACAACTCGCTATTGGGCAACCATCGCCATGAGTGCGGGTAAAAACTCGTTATCTAGTGCAGCGATTTCACTTTGCTCGACCAGCACTTGATTGAGGATGTCATGGCTGGTGAGGGGGTTGGCGAGTACTACGCGAAACACCACGGTCGCTTGTCTAAAATAGCGGGCTGGCTGAATGCGGGTGCGGGAGACGAAGGATTTACCCTGTTCGCGTTGGTGCTTTTGAATAAACTGGGTGAGGCCATCAAGCAGCTCGTTAAAGCGGGCGAGTCTTAAGGTGTCTGCTTGCTCACAGGCAAGCTGCATGGCGGCTTGGACGCAGGCGGGCACATAACGGTAAGTCAGCAGACACAGTTCTGGTTCAGTAACCAGCTCAAAATCCTCATGGGCTTTGATTTGCTCCGCAAAATAGCGCGCTTTCTCAAGGCTGTTGTTGATTAAGATTTCATACCCATCGCGGCCGATGATCTGCAAGCAAGCGTGCACTAACATCGCCATGCCAGGGCGTGAACCTTCCAGCGTTTGGCTGCCTAAGTCCTTTGAACCACGGCGCAGGATATATTCGGCGTGATGGGCGATGGCGTGGGCGAACTCTGGGTCTTTAAATAACACCATGCCCGCGCCCATGGGCACGTACATTTGTTTGTGGGCATCGATGGTGACTGAATCGGCAAGTTCGATACCTGCGAGTAAGTGGCGGTATTTATTGGATAATAAACTTGCTCCGCCCCACGCTGCATCCACATGGAAATGGCAGTTTAACTCTTTTGCCAGCGCCGCTAACTCTGCCAGTGGGTCAACATTACCGGTTTCTGTGGTGCCTGCCACGCCAACAATCGCCAACACTTTGATGTTTTTACGGGCAAGTTCAAGGGCGGCTTGGCGCATTTTCGCGACATCGACCTTGTTATCGCTGCCCGTGGGAATGCTGATGATATTGTCACGACCGATACCAAGCAGATCGACGGCTTTGCCTAGCGAATAGTGACCGCGCTCCGAGACTAAAATCGCTAAATCGTCATAGCCATAGTGGCGCAGTGCCTTGAGTAAACCTTCGCGGCTGACGCCTTTAAACTCGCCATCGGCCTTCAATAATTGGTTACGGGCAATCCACAGGGCCGTGATGTTGGCAACCGTGCCGCCGGAGCAAAATGCGCCGAGGGAATGATTGGCGCTGTGCATCCAGCTTTGATAAAAATCCGTATCTTGGGCATAAATCAAATGGTGCATCATGCCGAGCACTTGGCGCTCAAGCGGCGTAAATGCCTTCGAGGTTTCGATTTTGACCAGATTTTGATTCAGTCCCACCATCATTTTCGACAGCGGCAACACAAAGTAGGGCAGTGCCGACGTCATGTGGCCGATAAAACTCGGTGCCGCTGTGTGTACCGAATGCGCCACCAAATTTTGCATAATCTCGTCGGTGTAATCGGAGACGAAACGCGGCTGAGTTGGAATTTCAAAGGCTTGAAAATCGGTTTCAATTTCCGACAAGGGTTTTTCGAGCGCGGCGATACTGTCACCCAAAAAGCCTGCTAAGTCCTCGGAGAGCTTCTGCTCGATAATACTCAGCGTTGATCCTGCATCTTCCGGTGCAGTAAAAATGCGTAGCAGACTTTCTTCGGATGCTGTGGCTTGGCGAGGGAGTTTCTGGGTCATGGGGCTTGCCGTCTATTAATTTTTATAGTGAAACCGCAAATTGGCTCGAAGAGTATAACGGACCAGTGACTTTCGACCAGTGACTCTCAAAATGTTCAATCAGCGGAATACCAAAAAGGGAGCTCACTTTACTGCAAGGCCTTTTAGGCATCAAGCACTAAAATTTTGTGTTGCTAAAGCGTTGCGGCCTAAATAAGCAAAGGCGCCGTTATGGCGCCTTTATGTTTAACTCGACGAGCTGCTCATCAAGCTTGAGCATTAGCCCTAAAATTCATGTTAGCCCTAAAATTTGCGTTGGCCCAACATGAGTACCGCGCCGATATTTCGGGCGGTATTGCAAAGGTTTAGCTTGGCATTGGCCAGTACATCATCGAGCGGACTTAAGTGCGGAATGATAGGGAAGATAGCCGCCATACCGTGATCCAATATGGCATTGGCGTTGTCACCCAGGCAGCCCGCGATACCGATAGTAGGAATGCCCTGCAGTTGGGCTTGCTTTAACACACCCATCGGGGTTTTTCCAAACACGGTTTGCCCGTCGATGCGGCCTTCACCTGTGATCACTAAATCAGCGCCACGGATTTTGTCAGCAAGGCCAACGGTTTTCATTACAATTTCAACACCGGGTTTAAGTTCGGCATTTAAAAAAGCCATCACGCCAAGACCCATACCGCCCGCAGCACCTGCACCCGCATGTTCACGGTGATCTGTCATGCCACTTTGGGCAATCACATCGGCATAATGGGATAGCGCTAAATCGAGCTGCTTAACCATCGCAGGCGTTGCGCCTTTTTGCGGGCCAAAAATCGCCGATGCACCACGCTCACCGCACAGCGGATTATCAACATCGCAGGCGACTTCGAAGCTGCACTCACGTAACAGCGGATGAGCGTTTGAGACATCGATTTGGGCAAGGTTCGCCAGTGCCGCGCCGCCAGAAGGCAAGGTTTTACCTTGGCTATCGAGCAATAAAATGTCCAGCGCTTGGGCCATGCCCGCGCCGCCATCGTTGGTGGCACTGCCGCCTAGACCTAAAATGATGTGCTTTATCCCCCGATTAAGCGCATCACAAATCAGCTCGCCCGTCCCATAACTGGTGGTGATCAGCGGATTACGTTGCTCCCTTGGCACATGGTGCAGACCAGAGGCCGAGGCCATTTCAATCACGGCAATCGCGCCAGTATTTGGAACCGTTGCAGAGCCATGATTAGAGCGACTATCCAAGTCATTATTCGAGTCACTATTTGATAAATTACCAAGAATGCCATAGTGCGCTTGCACCCTATGCCCCAGTGGGCCCATGACCTCTAAGCTGACAATACTGCCGCCCGTGGCATCGACCATAGATTGCACTGTGCCTTCGCCGCCATCGGCAACGGGAATTTTGACTATGTCGCAGTCGGGTATCACTTGTCTTAAGCCTTGCTCGATGGCGTTGGCCACTTCGAGTGCGCTTAAGCTTTCTTTAAATGAGTCGGGGGCGATAACTATTTTCATTAAAAATCCTACAACTAAATGGGCGCGGTTTGCGCCCAAGGGACAAGCTTGAATCAAGGTTAACTCACTAATTACTAATCACTATCAGAGCAAGACTAAGCTGAGCACATACACAGTCAACATAGCGGTGACACCTTGAATAAGGGTTGCCATGGTTTGTGCTTTGTAAGCTTGTTTCACACTCATGCGGCTAAATTGGGTGACGACCCAGAAGAAGCTGTCATTGGCGTGGGAAACCGTCATCGCACCGGCACCAATTGCCATTACCGTTAATACGCGGCCCATATCGCTGCCAAGGCCGATATCACCGAGCATAGGCGCAACCAGTGCCGAGGTTGCGACTAATGCCACAGTCGATGAACCCTGCGCCGATTTAAGCGCCGCGGCGACGATAAAGGGCATAAAGATACCGATACCGAGTGCCGACAGTGATGTGCCTAAAAAGTCACCGATAGGCGTAGCTTTCAAGACAGCACCAAAGGCACCGCCTGCACCTGTGATTAAAATAATCGGCGCGGCTGTGACTAACCCTTGGCTGATACGCTCGCTAAATTCGCTGATCTTATTCTCACCTTTTAATAACGACAGGGATAAGAATAGACCAATCATCAGAGCGTTAACCGGTTGACCGAGGAACACTAGCGCGTCAAATAATCCTGCTTTACCTAAAGGCGCTGAAGGGAAGTTAGCGATAGAACCTAAACAAATTAATACGATAGGCACAAAAATCGGTGCGAAGGCTTTTAATGGGCTAGGTAGGGTGCCATAGCTTTTTTTCAGAGTTTCATAGTCGCTAATCTCCGCTTTAAGCTCCTCTGCACCTTCACCATCGGGCTCAACATCGGCAAATCGGTTCGCCCATAACATGCCCGCTAATGCGGCAACGGCGGCCACAAACAGACCCACGCCGATCACTAAGCCTAAGTTGGACTCTAAGCCTAAGTTGCCTGCGGCGGCGATAGGGCCAGGCGTTGGCGGTACAAAGGTGTGAGTAGCATACAGACCTGTAGCTAAGGCAACGCTCATGGAGACACTAGAGACCTTCATGCGGTTCGCCATCGATTGTTTTAGCGAGTTTAAGATCACAAAGCCCGAGTCACAAAAGACTGGAATAGACACGAGATAACCGATAATCGACATGGTTAATGTCGGGAAGCGTTTACCTAATACCTTGATGACCACATCAGCCATAGTAATGGCGGCGCCGCTTTTTTCTAGAATGATACCTATGATAGTCCCTAAGACGATCACAAGGCCGATATAACCTAAGATGCCGCCAAAACCTGTGGTGATGGTTTTAGCGATTTCTCCGCTCGGTAAGCCATACGCGAACGCTGCGATAAAGGCGGCCAGAATTAAGGTTAAAAAGGGGTGGAGTTTAAATTTTGAGGTCGCGATAACAATAAATGCAATCACGCCGATGAGAATAAGCACTAAGTTCATATTATGTCCCGTTCAGTTCTTGGCTGAAGTTTTTGAGTAAGTTTTTTGATTAATATTGTAGGGCGCAGTGCTTATTTGGGCCTGAGTCCAAATGAGGGCTGCTTTAAGGTCATCCTATTATTGTGCAGGTATGTTTGAATAGCTTTGGCTAAATCCACGGAATTACCGCGTTATATTTCGCCATTTTTGTGCTCATGCACAAAAATGCTTAGGTGAATTCGAATGCAGGAGGAGGTGTTTTGTCGGTAAGGGAGGCGCTTGTCGATAAGGATTGGCAAATAGGGCTATTTGCCAATCCTAAACAGGAGGGACTTAACTCGACATCTTTATTGACGACGAATAAAGGATTCGACATAGGCGGCGGTGCGGGCATTGAGTATCGGATCGGCAGATGCAGTAATGCCCTTAGGCAATAACAGTGGGTTAAATATGCCTTTATCACACTGCTGTACTTGGGGATCGCTATCTCGCTCGCCGTTAATCATCACTTGGCCTACCAGTAAACGCTGGCGAGTTTCAGGCCAGATCACGGTTGGGTCATTAATCTCATCACCCATTTCGGCGAGTTGAATATAGAGGTTCCATTGTGCTGGCTGGGTTTTAATGCGCTCGAGTAATTCTGCCTTTAAAAAATCATCACTGAGACTGGCAAGTTCACTGGCTGACAGCGCGGCAGTACCTGCGACAGGTTCAAAAATCCATTTACCCGCGACCGTTTCACCTTGTTGAACACTGTTTTTTTGCGTGCTGAACAGGAAACTATTTACACCGAAGTAGCGGCTGTTGGCAAAACTTGGGCTGGGAGGCAACTGTCTAACATGGTCGAAAAAAGCTTTGGCGCTGGGTTGATTATCAATAAGCCACTGTTTACCTTCAGGGCCTTGTTTCACTTTGGTCTGAAAGTTAAAAAATTCTTCGAGATTTTTGGCAAAGAAAACGGGAACGTTAGTGGTGACAAAGTTAAGGTTTTCTTTATCGCCGTCAATTTTGAGTGACATAAAGCGCCCAGCGGTTTTATCTGAGATCTGCGGATTTGTACCGCCGAGGGAAAAGCGGGCTGTGACCTTGATACTATCTTGATTAAAAAATGGAATTGCCAACGTTTGTTGTAATTGTGGATTCGGTTTAAAACTGCCCGAGGTACAAAATCCCTTAGTGTGATTACGCAGTTTGACATTTTTACCCGCCTCGCGACTTGCCGCATCGGGTGTGCCGTTGACGGCATCGACCAGTTCGGGAATGGTTTTCTCGGCCGCGATTAACGAAGGTGAAGTCAGCGCAATGCCGCTAATGAGACAAGCTTTGGCGAGTAAAGTCAGTTTGATTGAGGTCATTATCATTCCTTTCAATGGACTAAGTAGAGAGCGCTAGCATATCGACGCGATACTATATGAAAGGATAGGAAAGGGGATACGGTATAAATCTTTCAATTAATTTTTTAGTACAGCCCAAGTTTTACTCAATTGATCTGGCCATCAGGTCTGCGCCGTCATCTGCGGGCTTTTTTCTAGCTAATCTGTTGAGTTGCTAAGTCATTTGAGCGTTAAGTTAAGCGAGTCGAAGTATCAATTAATTGCCCAAGATACAGGCTCAATAATCCATGCAGGGATTGAATGTCGGCTTGGGTGATTTGCTGAATTTTATCAAGGCGATATCTCAGTGTATTGCGATGAATAAACAGGGCATTAGCGCATTGCTGTGCATCGCCAAAGTGGGTGATGTAAGCCGCTAAGGTTTTTCGTAATTGGCCGTTTTTATCCGCCTTGGCGAGTTGCTGATAGGGCGTTGCGAGTGCCTGACCGCGCCAGTCATGTTTTAGCCCTGCAAGTAACACTTGTAGGGAATAATCTTCAAATAGGTATTTATTCCCTTCTGCATTGAGCTGCTTACCGAGTGCTAAAGTTTCTTGAGCTGTGTGATAGGAGCGCGCTATCCCACCTTTTTCGGGGAAGAAATGGCCGAGGGCAATCTTAAAGTTTAAATCCATCTGGGCGGGTAAGCGCTGCAACAGCTTATCAATGCGCTGATTTTCAAGCTCAGGATCCCATTGTTTTCCATCTAAAAAAGCAGGCTTTAGGATCACCAACTGCGACATTGAGGTCATGGCAATCAAGTTACCACGGTCAGGATATTGCAATAGATGCAGCACTTGCTTGAGGGTTTCACTGACTCTGGGGCTGCGTTCATCGGCGGGCTGAGTGGATGCCTCAGCTAAGAACAAGGCCGCTGGGGTTGTGTCGGTTTTTAAATGGTGTTTCTGAATGTTTTTCTCGCTGATCTCAATAATGGCCGCGACTCTTGGCAGGCTGATATCAATGTCGAGCTGTTTTGCCCAGCGGTGCAACTGTGCATCATCGGTTTCAGCTTTGATCAGTTGCAGAATAAACTCTTCACGCTGGCGATTCTCCCATTGCAATTTATCCTGCAGGTTGGCTTGTTCAACAATCATTTCGGCGGTCATTTTGAGTAACTCACCATAATGGGTGAGCTCACGTGGATCACCGGTAATGCCGACAACGCCGATAATTTGTCCTTGATAATGTAAGGGTAAATTGATGCCTGGCTTAACGCCATGCAGCCCTGAGGCGACTTCTTGACTGATCTCAACATTGCGATTTTGGGCAATCGCCAGCAGCGCGCCTTCGTGGGTTGACCCTATACGCTTAGGGTCGCCTGAGCCTAAAATCACCCCTTGGCCGTTCATCACATTGATATTGTGGCCAATGATTTTCATTGTGCGACTCACAATTTGCTTAGCAATGGCAGAATCAAGCAGATACATACAGGCGCCTAGTAGTGTTGAAGGTTTAATAGGGATGCAATACGCATTCTTAATCTGGGTAGCATATCGCGTTCAAACTCAGGATGCTGCTTAAGCCAAAGATTATTACGCGGGCTTGGGTGCGGCAAGACAAGATACTTAGGCCAATATTGCTGCCATTGCGCGCATGCTTGGGTCACTGTTATTGGTTTCAGTTTGGGGATGGCTTTTACTTTAGCGTTGGTCGAAATTTTACTGCTGGTTGTTTGAGGCTTAGTGATCGGCGAAGTGGGGTTTACGGTCTCGGACGATTCGCGCGGTAGATGATAGTCGATGGCATATTGGCCGAGGATCACAATTAGCTCTATTTGCGGCATTAGGGCGAGCAAGGCCTGATGCCAAGTGGCAGCACATTCGGGGCGCGGTGGTTTATCACCCTGCTTTTTACCGTTTTTTTCGATACTGCCCGGAAAACAAAATCCCATAGGGATAATGGCAAAAAGATTGGGGTCGTAGAATTGCTCCCGCGTGACATTCAACCAAGTGCGCAGCCGTTCACCGCTGGCATCGTCAAAAGGTATGCCTTTATGGTGGGTTTTCACGCCCGGAGCTTGGCCGGCAATCAAAATCCGCGCTTGGCTACTGGCCTGCAATATCGGTTTGGGCGCTAAGGGCAAATCAGCCTGACATAAAGTACAGGCGTTAATTTTTGTCAGCAGCGCTGTCATTGATGCAGAACTGGGCGGCGATACCGTTTCGCTTAGCGGTGATGACGCCGGCGCGTTAGTGCAATGTGTTTTAGTCAAAATTTGTCTTAGTCAGTGGTCAGTGCCCGTGGTTAATTGTAAATGTCATCGCTCATTCATCGTTGCTTATTCATGGTCGCTCATTCATTTTCAATCAGGATTGGAACATCATCGCCGTTTGATATAGCCAGTAGCCAAAAAGACCGTAGCCAAACAGCAAGCTTATATAACTTAATAGTTTAGGCACTCGACTTGGGCTTGAAGCCAAACAGATATGGGCCAGCACAAGGGTAAAGAAGGCTAATGGGGCAATCACATAGCTCAAGGCGAGGATGAATAATGCCCCTAGGCTGATGATCCAATCGGCATTGCGATTGCTGGGCTTATCGATTTGACACAATTGTAGCGGCAATAATATCAGTCCAATCGCCACACAAATAATGCCTAAGTTCAGGGCGAAATCACTCCAACCTCTGTGATCATATATGGCTAACGCGACGGCAATCAGCGGTACGATTAATGCGCTTAATACATGGCGTTTGGCAAAGGCGGCGCTGCGATACTGACCCGCAAAAAAGAACAAACCCTGTAAAAATAAATTGATCAAGGTAAAGCCGCCGAGGCCGAGAATGATAAACAGGCTGGCGGTGCCGCCCGAGGGGTCGAACGCCAAGGCGGGTAAGGGCAATAGACTCAGTCCCAGTAGGGCGGGAAGCGATGACAACCACTTAGATTGGCAGAGGGGAGAATAAATACGCATGTGCTCAGAGGATTAACCAAAAGATTGAATTAAGATCCGCTAAAGTGAGCTAAAACTCAAGGAATAAGGTTTTTATGGGCGGACTTTTGCGCCAGAGTCTGATCTTATTCAAGATTTTTACTTTTATCTGTGCCGATGTAATGATTTTGCATGTGACTTTGGATGTGACTGCTGCGGTTAAACAAAAGCCCGCAAGATGCGGGCTTTTGGATTGTCTATCGTTGAGGATTAGATCTTGTAGCTCATGCTTAACATGATCATCTGCGCTGTGTAGTCATGGCTATTATCACCAAAACCTACGACGTTCCAGATCCCATTGACGGCGATATCATTGGCAGCGTCATTGTCCTTATAGTTCTCAATTTTATAATCGAAGCGCAGCGCCATTTTCTCGGTGGCTTGATATTGAGCGTATAAGTTAATGTTGTGTACTTTGGCAAAATAATCGCCGTAGTCGCCTGTGATACCTTGTCTAACTTGGGTGTTACTGTTGGAGTCTGAATAGGTGTAATCCAGTCCCATGCGTAACTTGTTCTCAAGTAAGTTGTTGTAGCTAATGCCAGCGCCGACAACATCGACTTTATCTTCGATGAAACCTGTCCAGGTTGGGGTGCTGTAGTTGCTGCTTCCCGCTTGTTCAGATTCAATGATTTGATAGTTGTAGAAGGCGTTCGCCAGTAAATCATCGGTGATCATGTAGCTGATGTTGGCATCATAACTGGTGTCTTTTGACTCAGTTAAACCGATGACAGTATCTGTGTAGTCATCTAATGCGTAACGGGCACCGAAATCTATGGTCAGGCTTTCGATAGGCGAATGAGTGACTCGCGCTTCCACTTGGGTTCTGTCACGGTTCGCCAGATTGTACTTACGCAACAGGCTGTTGGTTTCAGACGATGTCCATTCAGAGGCTTGATATTCAGAGCCGTCACGTTGACCGTAACTGCCCTTAACCCACATATCCCAAGTTTCGAAGCTGTTGACTCTGAAACGCGCCCAAACCGTGTTCTCATCCGTAGTTTCACGGTCTTGATAATTACGTTCGTCACGTCTGAAGTCATAGCCGCCATCGAGTTTCATGCCGCGGGTAAAACGATAATCCGCCGCCACTTTGAAGCGTTGGCTAGTGTTATCGTAAGGGGTGTTATAGGCCACCTTACCGTTGACATTGTTGATGCTGACTTGGGTCCACTCTTCAATCTGCGTATTGTTATCGCGGTCGTTGTAGTCGTAGCTACCACTTAAGCGCAGTGAATTGGTGACTTTGCTGACCACTTTTAAGTTCAAACCGATAAGGTCGACCTTGGCATCAAGGGCTTCAGTTGGCACTTGATAACCATAACCTGAAGTCACTAACGCTTGGTCTTGACTCATTTGTCCGGTAAGCAAGCGAGCCGATAGCACATTGGTACTGTCGTTGTATTGGCCCATTAACGATACTGTGTGTGACTGATTGTCTGGGTCTAGGGCGATAGAGCCAGAGGTTTGCGCGCCAAAGGTTGGATTAAACGCACTGTCAAAATTTAACTGGTTGTACTCGTTCTTAAAAATCGAGCCATTGTAGTTAAGTGCGGTGAACCAGTTGTCGCCTTTAAGCTTGATACCCGCTTCAATGGAGTCAGTGGTGTAATCGACAGGCTCGGCTAACATCATAGATTGATTAAAGAATCCACCTGAAGCTTTTTTCAAGCCGGTTTTTTCTTCACGCATGTAGCTCACATGTGTGCTCCACAGCGATTCACCTTGATAATCAAAACCTAGCCCAGTGCGCTCACGTTTGAGCGACAGTTCTAAGGAGTTCAGGCTGTCCATCAGTAATGGCATTTGGCTGCTTGAACCCGCCGTCACCCAGTTGTCTGGCAGCGTTAAATTATCGCTGCCCACACCCGAGTAGGGCGTTAAGGCACTGTTGCTGTTGTAAGTGGCAATCTGGCGATAGTTCACATTGACATTGTACTGGCCTTGCTTGCCGGCATTCACCTCTAAGCGGCCGCCATCCATGCCCAGTTGATAGGCTTCAACGCTGGCACGATAGCCTTTTTCACCGCGAAAGGTGACATCAGCATCCAATTTCCCTGCGACTTCGTTTGAAGTCCCAAAGGCATTCGCCGAGCGAATGTCCTCTTCACTGTTATAACCTACGCCGACACCCACAGTACCCGATGTGCCCGTTTCAACGACGCAGCCTTTACAGCTCCATGCGGACATTTTGACTTTTTCTGTATTGGCATTGGCCAAGCCATACCCATCGGCCGCTATCGCAAAACCTGTGTTTGCCAGTAACGCAAGAGTGATCAAATTGAGTTTAAATTTCATTTTCTCGTCTCCTTAGCGCTGTAATAGCTTGCCAGATGGATGGTTTGAACCATGAACCTGACTGTGGCAATTTAAACAGCTTCTTCCACCCGTGAAGGCATTGTCACCGACGTTTGAACCTAAACCAGTGTTACCTAAATAAGCATTGCTGGCATGGCCATCGCTGGCGTGACATTGCTGACACAGCTGCGGTGCGCGGGTTTTCAACATGGCATCATTCACGCTGCCGTGAGGATTGTGGCAAGTGACACAGTTCTCAGTGACGGGTGCATGTTCCCACAGTTTGGGGCCGCGTTTTTCGGCGTGGCAGGAGTAACAGGTTTCGTTAATGCTCGGCTTGTTCAGATCGGAATCTGTCATGCTCCCATGGGGATTATGACAATCGCTACAGGTCATTTGAGCCCATTTTAATGGGTGACTTGAGCGTTTGTTCATGTCTGCTTTTTGCTTAGTGTGGCAGCTAGTACAGACTTCCATTTCGGTGTTTTTTGATAACACAGGATCTTTTGCCACATGCACTTGGTGGCAAGAGGCACAAGCGACATCGGCATTGTCATGGTGACTGCCGTTCCAAGACACACGTTTATCATCTTGGTGACAACTCATACAGACGCTGTTTTGTTTTTCAGCACTTAAGGTCGATTGCTTACCGAAAGTGATCATCGGCTCGTTGCCGCCTTTATTGTGTTGACCTAAAGGACCATGACAGGCTTCACATTGCAGGCCAGCCATTGGGCTTTTTGATGAATCAATGGCGCCGTGGACACCTTTGAAAAGGTCCATCACTTTTTCAGATTTTTTATGGCACATCAAACAAGAATCGGCGCCTTTAGGGGAGTAGTTGCCTTCGGCAAACTTCTTATCTAAGGTGGCTTCGACTTGCTCTGGCGTCATTTTCGCATCCCACTTCGACGCATAAGCGTTTGGTGCAATGCATAAAGACATGACTGCTGACATTGCCATGGTGATGGTGATGACAAGTGCCGGCAGTAGGTTTTTCATTTTTAGGCTGTTCTTCATAATAGGCTTCCCAATTTGTCCCAACAAAATTCAAGAAAGGGGGAGCGAGCTCCCCCTGCTTGGGCAAATTACATTTTCACCTGAGTGTGATCTGTTGGTGTGGGTTTGTGACAGTAGAAACAGGTTTCTGACTGCGCCGCTTGGTTAGCTTGAACATAATCACCGTTCACAATCGCGCCCATGTTTTCTAAGCCGTGGCCAATGGATTCTGGCGCGTGGCATGAAGTACAAGTGGCTGTGATTGGCGTGGTGTATTTACCTGCTGATGTTGCCAGCGCGCCTTTCACTTTGAATGCATCTAGGTTGAAATCGTTGTGACATTGGGTACATTCTTTGATGACACCTTGCTCGCCGTGGATCACGTGCAGTTTCATCTCGAATGCGCCTTTGTTAGCACCAGAGGCATAAGTACCATCAGGTGTATGACACGCGACACAAGCATCAACACCGACGATCGCTTTACCGTTCGCATCTTTTGCGTGTGATACTTGCTCTGTCATCACAAAACCTGAATGGTGGCCTTTGTGGATTTCAAAGGTATCGCTGTGACAGCCTTGACAGGTGTTGAAGTTAACTGAGTTAACATGGCGCATGCTTGGGGCGTTGCCTGATTTAGTACCAAAGGCGAGCTCTGCTTTCATACTGGTGGTTGCGCTATCAACGGTACATGCCGTTAAGCTAGTACCTGTGCTACACATTTCCAGACCGATAAAGGTAAAGGCCGTATCTGTATCGCCAGCACCGAAAGGCAGGGCAGGTGTCGTGAAAACCAGTTTGCCGTCAACTAAGGTCACACCAGCTTGTAGTGCGCCATCTTTGACTAAGTCTTTAGCAATTTTCGCAGCACCACTACCAGGGCTCTTGTTGTAACCCATAATAGGGAAGTTAGGGCCAACGTTAGTGACAGTTTCTAAACGTTTAATCTTGTCTTGAACCGTTGCCGCATCAATCGCGTTACCGTCTTTGTCAAAGACAGACACAGTTAATACCGCAGTATTGTCTTCTTGACCCGCAAGCGTTGCAGACATACCTAACTGAGCCATAACAGCTTTCTTCTCAGCGGTTTTGCCTGTGTGTAGCTCGGCAGTCCAGTCGCTGTTATGACAAGCGACACAGTTAGAGTTATCTAACTGCTGAGAGTGGCCTTTGCCTGCGGCAAAATCGATGTCTACGTGACAGCTAGAGCAAACTTCCATTGTTGGAATACGTGACCAGTTTTTTGCCTCGGTGAGCATGTCAGATTCAACGTGACAGACTTGGCAATTATCTTGGACTATATGTTGTGCAACTTCTGGAACTTTATTATTTTTGCCCCACGCTTTGTTGGCGTTGTGCACATTATGAATTAAGTGACTAAAGGTGACATGGGGTTTACCGCGACCATCCGCAAATTCTTGCGTATGGCAAGAAATACACGTTTCGACTTCAGTCGCTTGGTGATAAATCTTTTCGCCTTCCACGTGGCAAGTTGTACAGACTTCATGGCTGACAATATTTTTAGTGTATAGAGGAGCATTACCTTGGCCGTCGAAATCTTCGACCATTTCGGCAACGGGGACCGAAGTTCCGTCTGGTAATTTTCCTGCTGCAGACACGACGTTAAAACGTTGCGTTAATTGCGTATTAAAGACCTTATTGCTATCGAATGTGTCGAATTTAAAGGTATAACTACCGTTTTTATTATCAACATAGTTTTTCGATGAGCCTAGCCCTTGCCAGTTAGCACTATTACCAGGGCCAGTCGCCCCTTGAGGTATTAATTGCAGTGCTTTTTTGATTTCTAAATTAGCAAGACCAACAATTGGAAGGTCGTCTTCGTTTGTGGCGAAAACAGTGACCACAGGTGAATCATTTTCATAGTTTACTTTAGTAATATCAAGGTTTAACTTGTGGATGGAACCAGCGGGTTCTCCACCAGGTTCACCGGGATTACCATCATTACCATCGCTGCCACCACAGCCAGTTAAGGCCATAGTGACTGCACTTGCTGCTAACAGCAGTGCAATTTTAGTTGTTTGTGCGTTCATCATTTTTTTCCCTGCATAGGTTTGGCATTGCTTAAACGCTGTGTTCTAGAGCCAACAGATTCTATGTCTGTGTTTTTGGTCACTAGAAGCGACTTAAGTGGATGCTGGAAATAGAATTCCCCAAGGAAAGGCTAACCTAACATGACCTTAAAATCTCCAAGGCCTTTGCTAATGTGTGACTTGGATCTTTCTATTTCTAAAGAGGTATTTAAAGCAAGAGGTAAAAACGATTTCAGATCAAAAAAACAGCGGATTTTTAAATGGCAAGAATATAAAGAGAGAGGTAAAAACCTCTCTCTTTAGTAACGATAAAACATTGCTCTGAATGAGAGCGTTATATCTGCTTAATTACCGTGAACTTTACTTAATTGAGCTGGGGTATGACAAGTTGCACAGCTTTCTGATGCACGAGTTTGCACATCGGCTGCACTACTGCCATTTAAAATACCACCGTTAGTCTCAATGTGAGATTTTGTCGCATCAGTCAGATATTTTTGGTGACAGCTTAAACACGCACCCGCATCTGAAGATACCCAAATATCGGCACCGTTTTTATTGATATCACCGTAGCGCCATGTGCGATTAGGCTGACGTCCTAAGGTAATACCTGTAATGACGTTTGCTTTATCAACTGTATGGCATGTCGCACAATCGGTTTTTAGCACAGTGCCTGATTGTACACCCGCATATTTCAGGTAATGGCCTTCACGTTCGTGAGCTTTCCACGCAAAGCTAGTTGGGATCTTACCGCCAGGATAGTTGGCATCATTTTTCAAGGTTTTATCCGAAGTATGACAAGTTTGGCAATTTACACCGTTGTCATAGTGGTGGATTTCTTGATTGTGACAACCTTGACACTTAGTTGCATCAATAATGTCGCGACGTGTCGCTGCCTTGGCAGTGCTGTCCACTCCTGTATCTTTCCAAACGAAATGATATGGTGCTTGTTTAACCGCGACTTTACTTACACTGTCAGTAGAGCAATCTGTCATAGCTACGTCAGCAACGCCATAACCGCCATTGTTGAAGCACACTTCTAATGTTGACCACAGCTCGAATGTTTTACCATTTGCATCAGCGGGTAAACTGAACTTAGTGCCTGTTAATGAGTAGGTTTTATTCGCTTCATTATAGGTACCTTCACTTAAAGCGATACGACGATTGCTATAAGAGGCATCAGCATAGCTTGGGTAATCTTTATCAGAATCCCATGCTACGACAACGCGTGAGCTTTGATTTACGAAGGCTTTATCAATGGCATTGCCATCTTTGTCAACAACTTGGACATCAAAAGTGATTTTGCCCGTGTCATTCACGCCGACATTAGTGAACTTAATGCCCATGGCTTTAGTTTCTGTGTAAGCTTTCAGCACATCACCATGACGTTTAGCTGCACTACCTGTGCCATTGTATGGTTCAGTTGCATTATGACAAGCGACACAATCACTGCTGCTGTGGTGAGCAGACGGTTTTTCTGTGTGGCAACCAATACAGGCTTGATTGCTTAAGTCGGCTTTAAATAAATCGGCATTAGCTGGTGCACCCGCTCCTTCAACGTGACAGGCTGCGCAATCCGCTGCAGGTTTTAATGGGAAACCAACCTTGCCGTAGTCAATTACTTTGCCACCATAACCGACAATCTTGTAAGGGGCTGGTACTTCAGCGCCTGTCTCATCAAAGGTATGACGTTCGCCACCTTTGTGGATAGCATGGATCATGTATGTAAATTCAATGCTATTACCTGACTCAGGATCGCCAGAGGTTGCCGTATGACAAGATGCACAGTTCTCAATATCAACTCTACGGCCACCGTGTAACTCTAAACTTTCTGGTTGGTGACAGGTATAACAGGCTGTTATTGAAACAACGTTGCGTGTTTGAATACCTTCAGTTTTACCTGTAGAAGGCTGCCAATCAAAATGTGCGTTGGCAGCAAGCTGTGGTAATTCAAGTTCTAATGTTGCCCGTTGAGTCGCTTCAGCACTGTAAGTAATCGCTAAGGGTTCAGTGACATTGGCGATATTGGCTTGATAGGTATAGCTGTAGTTACCATCACCATGATCCACTAAACAGGTATCACACTTGGCAGCGGCTTCAACGTTGGCTTGATATTGAGCTGATGGATTGAGGTTATCCACACCAGAAGGCACTGTGCCAGGCTCTTTTTTGGCATTGATATAAGCTTGCCATTGGTAACCGCGGTCAGCGGGTTTGGCTGGATCCTCAGTTGCTACTGTAACGTGGCTAAGCTGTGCAATACCAAAACGTATGTCGTGATCTTTATTTAAGCCTAGTACTGCTACGCCATTCGCATTTTCTAATGTGAAATCGACTGTAACCTTACCTGCATCGATAGTGGCATTAGTGAAACTTGCTTTCAGTGTAGGCGTTGTATCGATATTGACACCAACAACACCCGGTTTACCGTCTTCACCATCTTTACCGTCACTACCACCGCAACCGGCGAGTAGTAGAGAGAGTAAACCGGCACCCAACATCGCTTTTGTTGCGGCATTGAAATTGAACCGTTTCATCATGATATTTCCCTGCAATAGTTGTAATCATCATCAAACGCTTGGTAGATAAGAATAAATCTCATTACCCGCATAAGATGTGTGGAATTAGTTTTCCATCTGTAAGGCTAACTAAGTCACTGGTATTAATCAGTCACTTTAGGTGGGTAATGTGACTGAGATCTGACTATTTCTTTAGGAGTAGATGACTGCATAGTATGAGTTCCTTTTATATCTGCAGTTGCTGGCCTTTTTAGGCCAGCATCATAGGCTTAGTTTATGGGATGCACTTTTAACACGTCTGCGACTCCGCCTTGTCCATGACAGAAAGCACAGGTTTCAGTTCCTGCGGTTGCATCGGATTTTGTGCCTGCAAAAACAGCACCTTGCTGAGCCATGTGGTTATGAGTGCTGGTATCTGAATGGCAGTTGCTACACACAGCGGCAATCGGGCTGGTAAAAGTGCCGTTATCGAGGGCCAGAGGTTGTACCGCTGAATTTAAAGGAAGGGCGACGGTAGATATCCCCGCTGTATCGTTAACATGGCATTGGGCACAGTTACCGATGTTCCCTGGGTAGTTTAGGTTTTCAAAACCTGCGAATTGGCTGGTGTGAATACCGTGGATCAGCTGCTTAAAGTCAAATGACGTGGTGGAAGGATTTGCCGCCGTCGCATTAGCCAGCATATTGGCGTTATGACATAGCTGACATTGACCACCGAGATCGTTGCGTGAGCCGTGAATATTAAGCTTTTGATCGCCATGGCAATTGCCGCAGCTTGCATTACTGACAACAGTGCGGCGACCCGTACTGCTTAATGCTGCCATATCAAAATAACTATGGCTGGCTTTAATCACTAACACTTCCGCCAGTTCAGTGGTGCAAGCAACGAGTACCTTGTCTTTGGCGCAGATTCGGCCTTGAATCGCGAGTCCGCCGTGATCCGCTTCAGTGCCCGCAGGCACTGTAAGACCCGAAATCGTATAGGTATAAATGCCATTTGAGCCTGACACTGGGGTGGATTCCGGCAGCTTAATCGAGCGGGCAGAGCGGGTCGCATAATCAAAACTGGTTCCCCAGTTGGCATATACCCTTAAATCATTGATGAATTTTAACTTATCGGCACTGTCGCTGTAGACACTACCAGTGGTTGGGTTCATCAATTTAACCGCGACTGTGACTGTACCATTGGCATCCATACTGGCGCTGGTAATGCTTGGGCTAAATTGCATCAGTGCTGCAGTTTTGTCTTCATCACTGTGAACGCTTGCGGTCCAGTCGGCATTATGGCACGCCACGCAGTTACTGTTATCGGCCTGCGCTGGGTGTCCTTCGCCTGCGGGAAAATTAATTTGTGTATGACAGGCGCCGCAGGCTTGCATGGTTGGGACTCTGTGCCAATTTTGCTGCTCAGCTAACTCAGCCTTATCGACATGACAGGTTTGGCAGTCACTGATGGGTTGCGGGAAACCGGTTAAATGCTTGCTGTGGATCATTTGCGGGAAAATATCCGCAGAGTTACTGACTTTTTTGCTGTTATGGCAAGTGACGCAGGTTTCGATTTTATTATATTTACTGCCATGGAAAGCAAGATTACTGTGGCAACTATTACAGGTTTCTATTGTGACTAAGTTGCGGGTGTAAGCGACATTATCCCCAGAAGATTGCCAGTCATAATGTTGATTGGTAATAGGTAAGGGGGTGTTATCAGCAAGCTTATCGCCGCCGATTTTGACCACCATTCTTTGGGTCGCTTCGGGCATAAACGTCACCCCATTCATGCTATTAAACGGTGCGCTGAAGATGTAGCTGTAGTGACCGTTTTTATGATCTGTGAGACTGCCAGGGCAAGTTGCCGCGCAGGTTTCGGCGGTAAAATGCTGCCATTCACTGCTATTACCCGCACCTGTATAACCTTGCGGCAGAAGCTGCGCCGCAATAAACGTCGCCGATGGGACACCAATCACGGCTTCATCATCTTGATTGCTCACTTGAAAATCCACTTGAGCAATACCATCTATCATTTGAACTTTATCGACCGTGACCTTTAGGCTAGTGATGGTTAACGCGGGCGGTTTTGCGGGTTCACCGGGATTGCCATCTTGGCCGTTATCACCGCCACAGGCGCTTAATAGCGAGACTAAGGCCAGCATCAGACTGAATTTCGAGCTCATTTTTGCAAACTTGTTCATATTTCTATCCTTGGAATGCGCTGTCAGTGCCTAAGTTACATTTGGTAGCTTAAGGTCAAGCCTAAATAGTGAGCGTTGTAGTCGTGGCTCATATCCCCAAAGCTGAGTACGTTGGGAAGCGTGTCCCAATTTGTGCCTTGGTTTTGCCAGTTAGCATCTTGATACTTCTCGAATAACCAATCGACGCGTAGCGACATACTGTCGGCAAACTTATATTTGGCGTAGGCATTAATATTGTGTTTGCGGGCATAAAAATCGCCATAGGGACTGGTGATGCCGTAGACGACCTCGGTATCACTCTGTCCATCGGAATAGCTGTAGTCCAAGCCAATGTCGAGGTGATTATCGAACAGGTTTTGATAACTAAAACCTGCCCCAATTAAAGTCGATTTTTCCTCGGCAGTGCTGTACCAATCGGGCGTTGAAAAGTGGTTGCTGCTTGCTTGATCTGAGTCGCGCCAATCTTGGTTAACAAAGGCACTGAAATGAAGATCGTCACTCAGCGCATATTGGGCCGATACGTCATAACCTAGGTAGGACACTTGAGTAAGACCCACTTGGGTGTGGTGATAATCGTCATCTACACTGTGCAAGCTGGCGCCCAGCGAGAGGCCGATATCAGTTTGATAATCAGTGTGTAAGGTGACTTTTTGCCTTTTTCTGTCGGCAAGGTAGGATTTACGTAGCCAAGGATTGCTTTGGCTTTGAGTGGTCGTGACGGGATCGTATTCACTGCCATCGCGCTCTAGTGCTTCTCCTTTTAACCATGCTGACCAAGCAGGGGAATAGCGATAGCTCAGTTTGGCAAACACGCCTGACTCGTCGACGGATTGGCGGTCGAGTTCAGTGTAATCGTTTTCGTTACGGCTGTAGCCTGCTTCGGCATAGGCGGCTGAAGTAAAACGGTATTTGCCTTTAAGTTCGAGTTTTTTGGTTCGCTTATCATAAAGGCTATTTTGAGCAGAGCCTTGGTTAATACTGTCGGTGATGATTTGTGGGAAGTCTAATTTGGCCGTTTTGTTATCTCTGTCTTGATAGTTGTAGCTTGCCTGTACACTTAAATCTTGGGTGATCCGGCCCGAATATTTAAGGATCATTTCAATAATATCCACTTGGCCATCTAAGGTATCCGCAGGCAGGACAGGTGACGGGCCATTGATGGTGGCTGGAATAAAAGTGTCATCTTGGGTCATACGGCTAAAGCCTGCGTGCATTAGCACATTCTGACCATTCGCTCCCCCAGAGGCTTCTGCGGCAACGCGATAGGCTTTACTGTCGGGGTCGACTGCATTTTGACCGAAGTATGCCGCGCCAAAGGTGGGCGTGTAGGCGGATTGCCATTGCATGGCTTGGTGATCATTTTTATATTGGCTGACTTGGCTATTGATGCCAGCCTGCCAGCCCGTGCCATTAAAATAGACTCTGGCATCGATTTCATCGGTACTGTCATCAATAGGTTGGGCGAGCATAACGCTATTGGTGAGTATATTGGCGCTGGTCTTTTTGGCGCCGCTGCGGTCTTCATGCTGATAGTTTAGCGAGGCTTTGTAGTGACTGTTATTGTCACCTTCAGGTGATATTTTGCCCGCGTAGTAACCACCGATCATAAAGCGATCACGTTGAATACTTAAATCTTGGCCAACAAGGCTGCTCTGTAGCATAGGCATAGATTGTGTTGTGCCACCTGTTATCCAGTTATCGGGCAACAACATCTTATCTTGCGATGAGGTATAAGGGCTTTTGAGTTGATTATGGTTATAGTTAGCTAAGCCTCTATAACCTAAGTTGATTTGATAGTTCCCTGGCCTTCCTGTTGTGAGCTTAGCTGAGCCCGCATCAAAACCTAACTTATCCGCGATCAATTGAGTTTGATAACCCGACGGTGTTTTGTACACCATATCCGCACCGACGGCGGCAACGAGACCATCGTTATCTGTCCCAGTGCGGTTACCGAAACGACTGTCCTCGCCATCGTTGTAAGCGAGGGTGGCACTGACATCACCACTATGCCCTGACTTAGATTGGCATTGTTTGCAGCTCCATGCTTCTGTTTTTATGCCACTTCGATTCGCCTGTTGTAGCTCATAACCTTCGGCATGTGCCTGAGATAAAACACCGCTTATCACCCATGCGAGTAACGTGAGTGAGAAGCAAGCACTAGGGTGAGATAGTTTAGCTGTTGGCATGATCGTTCCCTTGTTATCTCTGTAGCAATTTGCCAGAAGGATGGTTAGAACCATGCACTTGCCCGTGGCAATTCATACAGGAATTACCTGAAGTAAATGCATTGGTTTGATTGCCAAAGTAGGCATTGCTGCTATGACCATCCGAGGCGTGGCATTGTTGACAAAGCTGCGGCGGCTTACTGATCAGCATGGCTTCGTTCACGCTGCCATGGGGATTGTGGCAATTCGCACAGTTGTCGGTGACGGGGGCATGTTCCCACAGTTTAGGGCCGCGTTTTTCGGCGTGGCAGCTATAGCAATTTTCGTTGACGCTCATTTGTTTCAAGCTTGAATCGTTCAAACTGCCGTGGGGATTATGGCAGTCACTGCACACCATCTGTTGCCACTGTAGTGGATGCGCTGAGCGTTTGTGCATATCAGCTTTTTGTTGGGTATGGCACTGGGTACAAATGGCGACTTCATTGGCTTTATCACTGATAGGATCTTTGGCGGTATGAACTTGATGGCAACTTGCGCAGGCAACATCGGCGTTATCGTGGTGATTGCCTTTCCACGCGATGCGTTGACTATCATTGTGGCAGCTCATACAAACACTGTTTTGCTTTTGCGCGGGAACGGGAGAATTTGTACCAAAGGTGATCATTGGCTCTTTGCCACCTTTGTTATGATTTCCTAACGGGCCGTGGCAGGCTTCACACTGCAAATCGGCCATGGGCGAAGCTTTCACATTAGGATTACCATGAACCCCATCAAAAATGGCCATGACCACGGCACTTTTTTTGTGGCACATCAGGCAAGTGTCAGCCCCTTTGGCAGAATACTTACCTTCGGCGAATTTTTTGTCTAATGTCGCGATAACGTCCTCTGGTTTTTTGTCATCCCAAGGCGTCGCCGAGACAGAAATACTCACGATTGATAACAAAATACATAGCATAGCCTTAGCTATGCTTTTGAACTTTAGCCTTATTTCCATGTTCATCTTTTCCCGAGTGCATTTATATTTGTTATTTTTACGCTTTCGACATTGCTAATTTAGCTTATTAAAGCTGATTAATATTAGAACAAATATGTGACACTCGCTTAACATCTAAGGGTCTTTTCACTGTAAAGAGGGATGATTTTACTGGTGATATAGAGGAAGCGTGACCTTGATCACGTTTGCTTTGGTAAGGGTTTTGTTCACAGCTTTTTTGACTTCTTTCGATCGCATCATTCTCTTGTGCACTTAGGTATGGATTTTTATTTTCAGTTGGCCGTTTATTCATTGGTATTTTTGTCACATAATACCCAACACAATTGAAAACTATTATCGTTACCAGTCAAAAATCTTGATCTAGGTAAAGTTATTAGGGTCATAGCTCAGTTACAATGGGCGCAGTTTTTCGAGCTGAACCTGTTGCAAGGTGGAATACGTAATGAAGTTAAGCGAACTCAGTCCCGGTGATCGCGGTATTATTTCTGAAGTGGGGCGTTTAGTGTTACCACAAACCGTGAAGCGTAAGTTGTTATCCATGGGGATCACGCCAAATACGCGTTTTTCATTGATCCGATACGCACCTATGGGTTCTGGTCTCGAACTGGATATTCGTGGTAGTAAACTTTGTATGCGCAGAGATTTGGCAGACATCATTGAGGTGGAAAAGGCGAATGACTAAGCAGTTTCATTGCGTCACAGTCGGTAACCCGAATGCGGGTAAATCGACGCTCTTTAACGCGCTAACCGGCGCGAATCAACAAGTCGGTAACTGGTCTGGTGTGACGGTCGAGAAAAAGACTGGTCATTTCACCTTAAACGGTGCCGATGTCTATCTGACCGATTTACCGGGTATTTACGATCTTCTGCCTGCGGGCAATAGTTGCGATTGTTCACTCGATGAGCAAATTGCGCAGCAATATCTCGCCGAGCAACGTGTCGACGGCATTATCAATTTAGTCGATGCCACTAACATCGAACGTCATTTATATCTCACCGCCCAATTGCGTGAACTCGCGATCCCTATGGTGGTGGTGCTGAATAAAATTGATTCTGCAGTTAAACGCGGTATCAAAGTCGATTTAAAGAAAATGAGCAAAGAGTTGGGCTGCCCTGTGATTGGTGTGTGCTCACGCGATCCTGCCGATGTAGAAAAAGTGCAAGCGCAGGTACTCGATTTACTGCAAGGCCGAGTCTCTGAAGCACCATTAGTACTGCATTACGATGAACAAATTGAAGCTGGCGTGCAGTTGCTTTGTAGCAAAGACACGCAATTAAGCCGTGGCCGCGCCTTGGCTATGTTAGGCAATGGTTCAGGTTGTGGCAGTTGCCAAAATGCTGAGTTGCAGGATGAAGTAAATACCTGTACCCAGATTATCTCTTCGCAGGGCCATGATATTGAAGTGATGGTGGCTACCACGCGCTTTAATTTCGTTGAGAAAGTGTTTCAAGGTTCAGTGAAAGAGTCGGGATTCCTCACTCTCAGTGATAAATTAGATAAACTCGTATTGCATCCCGTGCTTGGCATTCCTGTGTTCTTGTTCGTGATGTATTTGATGTTTATGTTCAGCATCAATATTGGCAGCGCTTTTATCGATTTCTTCGATGTGTTTGCGGGTGCGTTGTTTGTCGACCACTTTGGCGCATTCTTGACGAACATGGGCTCTCCGGCTTGGTTGGTCACTATTCTCGCTGGTGGTGTTGGCCAAGGTATTCAAACCGTGACCACGTTTATTCCGGTGATCGCTGCTTTATTCCTCGGTTTGTCAGTCCTTGAAAGCTCTGGCTACATGGCCCGCGCTGCATTTGTAGTTGATGGGTTAATGCGCCGCATCGGTCTGCCCGGTAAAGCTTTCGTGCCTATGATTGTCGGCTTTGGTTGTTCTGTGCCGGCGATTATGGCGACGCGGACCTTAGGCAGTGAACGTGAGCGTATTGTCACGGGTATGATGGCGCCATTTATGTCTTGCGGTGCACGTCTGCCAGTATATGCGTTATTTGCCGCGGCTTTCTTCCCCGATTCTGGGCAGAATTTAGTCTTCTTGCTTTACGTTATTGGTATCTTTGCCGCTATCGGAACGGGTTTATTACTCAGAAGCACGCTGTTACCCGGTACCAGCAGCGCTGTGGTGATGGAACTGCCAAGCTATGAAATGCCAAAACTCAAAGCCGTAATGGTCCGTACAGGTAAACGCACTAAGAGCTTTATTTTAGGTGCGGGTAAAACCATTGTGCTGGTGGTGACGCTATTAAACTTTATCAATGCCATTGGTGTTGATGGCACTTTCGGTCATGAAGACAGCCAAGCATCTTTGCTAAGTGTCGCGAGCCAAAAAATCACGCCAATCTTCTCACCTATGGGTATAGAACAGGATAACTGGCCAGCAACGGTTGGTATTATCACAGGTATTTTTGCCAAAGAAGCCGTGGTCGGTACCTTAAACAGCTTGTACAGCACTGCCGCACCCGCTGATGAAGAGCTTACGCCATTGAGTGAAAGCTTTAATGCGGCTCTAGCGACGATTCCTGCAAACTTGTTTGGAATTGATCTGGAAGATCCGCTGAAGTTGTCGGTTGGTGATTTGACTAATAAAGAAGCGATAGCGGAAGAGCAAGGCGTGGCAACATCGACCTTTGGTGCCCTGCAAGCTGGTTTCAGTGGCAAAATTGCGGCGTTCTCTTACTTGCTGTTTATCTTGTTGTATACCCCTTGTGTCGCGGCGATGGGCGCCTTAGTGCATGAGTTTGGCTCTCGTTGGGCGACATTTGCGGCTACGTGGACTTTCTCTCTGGCCTATGGCTCAGCGACTGTGGTCTATCAAGCGGCAACCTTTACGCAGCATCCTGTGCAATCGAGTCTGTGGATTGGTTTCTTCCTGTTTGCGTTAGTGGCCTTTTATCAATGGCTGAAACGTAAGGGCAGAAGAACCCAGCAGATTATTCCAGGGATCCGCATCATCACAGAGTAAGATTTACTGAGTCAGCATGACTGAGTAATAAATGTCAGCTTAGTTAGGTCAAAGATAAAAGCAGCTTTCATGGCTGCTTTTATTGTTTTACTATCGCGGTTATAACCCTGCCGGTCAAAAACCATAGTTTTTAGCACTAGGCATTGTAACTAGTAGTGATCTGTAGGATCATGCTGGTTTCTTAAAATTGCCATTGTTCGCAAAGAGGAATTCCATGAGTCATGTGGACACTGAAGTACGTCCGAGTAACTTTATTCGTAATATCATAGATGAAGATTTACAAAGCGGTAAGCACACGAGTGTGCAGACTCGTTTCCCGCCGGAACCGAATGGCTATCTTCATATTGGTCATGCTAAATCTATCTGCTTAAATTTTGGGATAGCGCGAGACTATAACGGTCTGTGTAATTTACGTTTTGACGATACTAATCCTGAAAAAGAAGACATTGATTATGTTAATTCTATTCAGGCGGATGTGCGTTGGCTTGGATTCCAGTGGGATGGCGATGTACGCTATTCATCAAACTATTTTGATCAGTTACATCAATATGCAGTTGAACTGATCAACAAAGGTTTGGCTTATGTGTGTTTCTTGAATGCTGATGAAACTCGCGAATACCGTGGCACGTTAAAAGAGCCAGGTAAAAACAGTCCTTTCCGCGACACATCAGTCGAAGAGAATCTTGCCTTGTTCGCTAAGATGCGCGACGGTGGTTTTAAAGAAGGTGAGTGTGCGCTGCGTGCCAAAATTGATATGGCGTCGCCATTCATGTGTATGCGCGATCCTATCATCTACCGTATTCGTTTTGCCCATCACCACCAAACGGGTGATAAGTGGTGCATTTACCCAATGTACGACTTTACCCATTGTATTTCTGATGCGTTAGAACACATTACCCACTCTTTATGTACTTTAGAGTTCCAAGACAACCGTCGTTTATACGACTGGGTGTTGGATAATTTGAATGATTTTCAAGCGCCGAATCGTACTCGTCAATACGAGTTTTCACGCTTAAATCTTGAATATACCTTGATGTCTAAGCGTAAGCTAAACGATCTTGTGACCCGTAAACTCGTGTCAGGTTGGGACGACCCACGTATGCCAACGATTGCTGGCCTGCGTCGCCGTGGTTACACGCCTGCGTCAATTCGCGAGTTTTGCCAACGTATCGGCGTGACTAAGCAAGAGAATATGATTGAAGTCGGCATGTTAGATGCGTGTATTCGTGAAGAATTGAACGAACATGCACCGCGTGCGATGGCTGTATTACGTCCATTGAAAGTGATCATCGAAAACTATGCTGAAGGTGAACTTGAGTATATTCAAGCGGCCGCTCATCCAAATGATGAGAGCATGGGGACACGCGAATTAGCCTTTGGCCGTGAAATATTGATTGATGTGGCTGACTTTAGAGAAGAAGCAAACAAACAATACAAACGTTTGGTAGCAGGTAAGGAAGTGCGTTTACGTAATGCCTATGTGATTAAAGCTGAGCGTTGTGATAAAGACAGCGAAGGCAATATCACGACGGTTTACTGCACTTATGATCCTGAAACCTTAGGTAAAAATCCTGCTGATGGCCGTAAAGTTAAAGGTGTGATCCATTGGGTTGAGGCATCTACTGCTAAACCAGCTGAATTCCGTCTCTATCAGCGTTTATTTACCGATCCTAATCCTGCTGCGGCAGAGACTGTGGACGAAGTATTAAACCCTGAATCCTTAGTGGTAGTGCACGGTTTTGCTGAAGCAAGCCTAGTGAATGCGCCAGCAGAAAAAGCTTATCAGTTTGAGCGTGAAGGATATTTCTGCGCTGACAGCAAAGATTCATCAGCTGATAAACTCGTGTTTAACTTAACTGTAGCGCTGCGTGATTCTTTCGAATGATTTAATAGAATTAGCTTGATTGAATTGGTTTGATGAAACGAGTCAAACAGTTCAACTCAACGAAGCTAACTTGAATTAAGCTAAGTTGTTCTGATCATTAATCAGACCCAAAAAAAGAAGGCCTTTTAGGCCTTCTTTTTTATTTTATGGATTAGCGATAGAGCTATTGGTTGGTGTGAGTGACAGTTAATTCAACTGGTTATTGATACATAGGACCAAAACCTAGGCTCCATAAAATAACGCTGGTTGCCATTAGCCCTACTAACAACACTAAACCAGCGGTCACCATAGAGCTGGCATAGATAAAGCCTTTCTCTTCAGGGATATTCATAATAATCGGCACACCCGCGTACAGTAAGTAGACTGAGTAAGCCAGACCAATCAATCCCACGATCATGATAAACCACAGCACTGGATACAAGGCGGCTAAACCGACCATAAACAATGGTGTAGCTGTGTAGGACGCGAGTTCTAACGCTTGGGTGTAGGTTGGGTTTGCATCGAAGGTTTTTGCCATCCAATAGGCCAAATAGGCGAGGGCGAATACGCCCGCAATTAGGCCTAAATACATGCCAGCTGACATAAACATGGCGCTTTGAGGTGTGAGGTAAATAGGATCGCCAGCGCCTGGATTCCAGCCAATATAAGCCGTAGCAATATAACTGCAAATCGCTGGGATTAAAGCGATCAGCACCACATGACTTAAGCTACTTTTTAGTGCCTCATGGTTTTTCTCAATTGTGTGCCACTCTTGTTTAGGATGAGTGTATAGCCCCATTAAGTGATTCAGTATCATTATAATTATCCTTGTTCAGCATTGATGAATGGCTCGCCAAACGTCAGACGAGCTGATAACAGCTCCACAATCGAGGTTAAAATGGTGTCCTGTTCCTTTAACTGACGATTGGTGACACATACAGAAGTGAGAGGCTGTGTGATCAGGATCTCAGTTCTTTAGAGTGTAGATTATTTATTGAACAAAAAGTTCAGCGCGTCAAGTTTACTGAAGCCTAATGCTATAGCTTATGAGTAAATATGCGTAAAATAGCGCGATATTCAGAATGAGATTGAGTGAGTCCATGCAGCAACTTCTTGCCCCCATCCACGCGTTTCTTCGCTGTGAAACACCGCAAACTTGGATTGATGTCGCGATTAAATCAGATTCCTTGGATGAGTTGCTGATCGATCACTGTAACTGTGAGTTAAAAGCGGCTCAGACAGCGATATTTTTGCTACGAAAATATGCGTTAGATAAAGACAGTGGTCGAGCTCTGTTGGCGTGGGCTAAACCCTATGAAGAGTTTATCTATTCGCAAGACCACGATGTGGTGAGTTTTCTGGCGCGCGATGTGAAAAAGAATGAACTGGTGGCCGAACTGATGCCTAAGCTAAACTTTAAATTTGCCGCCAATTTAGTGTCACCTTTAATCCGCTTGATTAAAGAAGAGTTTCATCATTTTGAACAAGTACTGGAATTGATGCACAAACGCGGTATCGAATACCGTAATATTCGCGCAGGCCGATATGCCAAGGGCATGATGAGTTATGTGACCACCCATGAGAAAGATATCCTGCGGGATAAGTTGATTGTGGGGGCCTATATTGAGGCGCGTTCGTGCGAGCGTTTTGCTAAGTTGGCGCCCTATTTAGACGGTGAGCTGGGTAAGTTTTATGTGTCACTGCTGCGCTCTGAAGCTCGACATTATCAAGATTATCTTGCGTTAGCTCAGTTAGTTTCACCTGAAGATATTCGCGAGCGTGTAACGTATTTTGGTGAGTTAGAGGCTGAGTTGATTCTGGCGCAGGATGATGAGTTTCGTTTCCACAGTGGGTCGCCGCTAGCAAATTGATTTGAAAGTAGCTTCTCTTTAAAAGTCGATGAATTAAGTCGATATGGCTAAAACGATTAACGGTTCGCTCGAACCGTTAATATGAAGCGTTTTTAAACTCAAACAAGGTCAATAATAAGCAAGCTAACTTAAGTTGCCTGCTCGAAGGGTAACGATTGTAAATTAATGCCTTTGGCGCTGACACTCAGCACACTGCCTTGCTCATACCAGTCACCAACCACAATACGTTGACAGCCATTGGCAAGTTGATGAATGGCGGGTCTGTGGGTATGACCGTGGATCATATTTTTGGTGTGGGTCTTGGCAAATAACGCATCGACCGCATTGGGCTCTACATCCATGATGGTATAGCTTTTTTGCTGATTGCTGCTTTTGCTATTGCTGCGAATTTTATCGGCAATACCCTGACGGGTTTTCTTTGATAAACAACCATATAGCCAACGCGCCAGTGACAAACTGCGCAGTTTTCGAAAGCGTTGGTAGGCCTTATCCAAAGTACACAAGCTGTCGCCGTGTAAGATAACCGTCTCTATGCCGTATAAATTCAGGCACGTCACTTCGGGTAAGATTTGCATTCCTGCGGCGCGTGCATACTGCTTGCCTAACATAAAGTCACGGTTGCCGTGGATGAAATACACTGGCAGTTTTTGCGATACTTGCTTGAGTTTTTCGGCGAGTTCAAGGGCAAAAGGCAAGGCAATATCATCGCCAACCCAGACTTCAAACAAATCACCTAGGATATAAAGGGCATCGGCATCATCGAGTTCAGTGTCGAGGAAGCGAGTGAACGCTTGGGTGATATCAAGACGATCTGCACTTAGGTGCAGATCGCCTATAAATAAAGTTCGCATTCGCAGGGATTATGCCGCAACGCTGACTTTTTCAATCACTACAGCTTCTAATGGTACATCTTGATGCATACCACGGTTACCTGTACTAACTGCTTTGATTTTTTCGATAATATCCATGCCTTCAACAACTTCGCCGAATACGCAGTAGCCCCAGCCCTGTGAGGTTTCTGATTTAAAATCGAGGAAAGTGTTGTCGTTCACGTTAATGAAGAACTGCGCAGTGGCTGAATGAGGATCAGAAGTACGCGCCATAGCGACAGTACCAGTACGGTTTGATAAACCGTTATTGGCTTCGTTCTTTACTGGCTCGTTACAACGTTTTTGGCTCATGTCTTCGTTGAAGCCACCACCTTGGATCATGAAACCGTCAATCACACGGTGGAAGATAGTGCCATCGAAGAAACCTTCGTCAACATATTTCATGAAGTTTGCCACTGTTAACGGCGCTTTTTCAGCGTTCAGTTGCAGTTTAATGTCGCCCAAATTGGTGTGTAATGTGATCATGTTTTCATACTCTCTGTAAATAGTGGCGCGATTCTAACTTATCTCGGATTGCGCGCAAAGTGCAGTATTCAAAACCTGTCAGGCCGTGATAGACTGACTCCTTGATTTTACACCTGAATGTATCATTGAAGAGAATATCGATGTTGAAGATTTACAACAGTATTACCCGCCAAAAACAGGAATTTAAGCCGATTACTCCCGGAAAAATCGGGATGTACGTGTGTGGTGTGACCATATACGATCTCTGTCATATTGGTCATGGCCGTACTTTTGTTTCCTTTGACATGATAGTGCGCTACCTGCGTTACGCGGGTTATGAAGTGAATTTTCAGCGCAATATCACCGATGTTGATGACAAAATCATCAAGCGCGCTAACGAGAATAACGAAAGCTGTGAAGCCTTAACCGAGCGTTTGATCGGTGAAATGCATCAAGACTTCGATGCCTTAAATATGTTGCGCCCCGACTTTGAACCGCGCGCAACCCTGCATATTGCCGAAATCATCGACATGGTTGAGTTATTACTCGCCCGTGGCCATGCCTATGTGGCGAGCGATGGTGATGTGCTTTTCAGCGTGGCTTCCTATCCTGATTACGGCCGTTTATCGGGGCAGAATTTAGATCAACTGCAAGCCGGTGCTCGGGTTGAAGTGGACGAAACCAAGCAAAATCCAATGGATTTTGTGTTGTGGAAAATGTCTAAACCTGGCGAACCGACGTGGGAATCGCCATGGGGACCGGGTCGTCCTGGCTGGCATATCGAATGTTCTGCCATGAACAGCAAACATCTAGGTCTGCATTTTGATATTCATGGCGGCGGCTCTGATTTACAGTTCCCGCACCATGAGAACGAAATTGCTCAGTCTTGCTGTGCCCATGACACCCCATACGTTAACTATTGGATGCACACTGGCATGGTGATGGTTGACCGTGAAAAAATGTCTAAGTCGTTAGGCAATTTCTTCACTATTCGTGATGTACTTGGTCACTATGATGCTGAAACTGTGCGTTATTTCCTGTTATCTGGCCATTATCGTAGCCAACTGAACTATTCAGAAGATAACTTAAAACAAGCTCGCTCAGCCTTAGAGCGTTTGTATACGGCTATTAAAGATGCCGACTTAACTGTCGCTGCGGCGCCAGCAGAAGAGTTTGTCGCGAAATTTAAAGCGGCGATGGATGATGACTTTAATACGCCTGAAGCCTACTCAGTCCTGTTTGACATGGTACGTGAGATCAATCGCTTAAAACTGACCGATATGGCACAGGCATCGGCATTAGCAGTCACCTTGAAGCAATTAGCGGATGTTTTAGGCTTATTAAGCCAAGAGCCTGAAGCTTTCTTCCAAGGCGGCGGCAGTGATGATGAAGTGGCTGAAATCGAAGCTTTAATCGTTGAACGTAACCGTGCTCGTACTGAAAAGGACTGGGCTGCTGCGGATGTGGCGCGTAACCGTTTGAATGAGTTAGGCGTTGAGCTCGAAGATGGCCCAAGTGGCACCACTTGGCGCAAGAAATAAGCTTAGTTAGTTGTTTTCTCTCATCTAGACGAAATCTTCAGCCATAAAAAAACCTGCATCATGCAGGTTTTTTTATGCTTGCAGAACTTAGAACTTAGAACTTAGAACTTAGAACTTAGAACTTAGAACTTAGAACTTAGAACTTAGAACTTAGAACTTAGAACTTAGTCGTGATATTGCTCGGCAGCGTATAAGGTGTTTTCTAATAGACTCGCAATCGTCATCGGACCAACACCGCCTGGGACTGGAGTGATAAAGCTGGCATTTTGCGCCGCAACGTCATATTGCACATCGCCGACTAAGGTGCCGTTATCTAAACGGTTAATGCCTACGTCAATGACAATAGCGCCGGGCTTTATCCACTCACCAGGAATGAAGCCGGGTTTACCGACTGCGACAACCACGAGATCTGCGATACGAATTTTTTGCTCAAGATTCTTAGTGAAACGGTGGCAAGTGGTCGTAGTGCAACCCGCCAACAGTAATTCTAACGTCATAGGGCGGCCGACAATATTAGACGCACCAACCACGACAGCATCTAAACCATAGGTATCGACACCAGTGGATTTGATGAGTGTCATTATGCCCATCGGCGTGCAAGAGCGCAGCACAGGAATACGCTGGGCTAAACGGCCAACGTTGTACGGGTGAAATCCATCGACATCTTTATCTGGGCGAATACGTTCGATGACTTTTGAATCTTCGATATGGGCAGGTAATGGCAGTTGCACTAAAATGCCATCGATGGTCGGATCATCATTCAGACTATCAATAAGGCTCAGCAACTCATCTTCACTGCAACTTGTTTCTAAATCGTATGAACGAGAAATAAATCCAACTTCTTCACAGGCCTTACGTTTGCTTCCAACATAAACCTGTGATGCCGGATCGGCTCCCACTAATACTACGGCTAAACCCGGAATACGCTGTCCAGCCTCTTTGCGGGCGGTGACTTTTTCGCTGAGCTTAGTGCGGATGGATTGAGCAATCGCCTTGCCGTCGATTATTTGGGCTGTCATGGGTGTAGGATATCCTTTATATGGGCGATGGTTAAAACAGTAGTTAACACAGAGATTGGCAATCGCGGCTATTTTAACAGGGCACAGCTACTGTGTCATGGTTAAAGCCGTCGCCAAATGGATAAAAAAAACCGGATTAGCCTGATAATTCAGCACCTAGAGTCAATCAATAAAAAAATCGTTGACGGTTGTAAAGTGAGGGGATAAGATGCGCTCCGTTCTCAGGCAGATGTGTTCATCTAGCACTGAAAATGTTATGTAAGACTTTCGACGATTAGCTCAGTCTGATAGTGCATCCAGATTTTGGATGAGAGCGGACCAGAGGGGAACCTCTGAGTTGATACCAAGTAAAATGTAAGACCTTCGGTGATTAGCGCAGTCCGGTAGCGCATCTGGTTTGGGACCAGAGGGTCAGAGGTTCGAATCCTCTATCACCGACCACTTTATTGTCATTTGCATCGATGAATTCAAAAATAATTTGAACTCAAATAGGCGAATGATAGGGTTAGCTAAGTGCTTTCCAAATCGGTTAGGATACAGAAAATTCTGTAAACCATGCGCCCGTAGCTCAGTTGGATAGAGCACCCGCCTTCTAAGCGGGTGGTCGCAGGTTCGAATCCTGCCGGGCGTACCAGTTTCAGTGGTGATTGTAGCTCAGTTGGTAGAGTCCCGGATTGTGATTCCGGTTGTCGTGGGTTCGAGCCCCATCAGTCACCCCATTTTTTAGTACTTTGAGTACAAATTAAAAAAAGCGACCTTGTGTCGCTTTTTTTATACCTCAGATTCGGCTGTTGAGGCTCGACTCTGCAGAAAACGGTGGCTATAATGTCGCGTCTTGATAGATATCAACTATGAGCGACCTGTGCCTAAAGCCAGTAGTGGTGGGCATTGTAGTCAAATTTAATGATCAAGAAACGAATACCTGAATAGTTGATGAATCGGCTATTACAAAGGACGTTAGACAAATTTCGAGGTAAAACAATGCAAGTTTCTGTTGAAGCAACCCAAGGCCTAGAGCGTCGCCTGACCATTTCTGTTCCTGCTGAACAAATTGAAAAGCTGGTTAAAGACAGTTTACAACGTGAAGCTAAGCGTGCTCGTATCCCAGGTTTCCGTCCTGGTAAAGTGCCTATTACTGTGATTAACAAACGTTACGGCGCAGCGATTCGTCAAGACATCATGGGTGAAGTGATGCAACGTAACTTCATCGAAGCAATTATTGCTGAGAAGTTAAACCCAGCGGGTGCACCGACTTTTGTTCCTGGTTCAACTGATGGCGAAAAGTTCGAATTTATCGCTACCTTTGAAATCTATCCAGAAGTTGAGCTGAAAGGCTTAGATGCAATCGAAGTAGAACAGCCAAAAGCTGAAGTGACTGACGCTGACGTTGACACTATGATTGAAACCCTACGTAAACAACACGCGACTTTCGCTGCTGTTGAACGTGAAGCTGCCGATGGCGACAAAGTGAAAATGAACTTTGTTGGCTCAGTTGACGGTGAAGAATTTGAAGGCGGCAAAGCTGACGATTTCGAACTGCAATTAGGCAGCGGCCGTATGATCCCTGGTTTTGAAGCGGGTATTTTAGGTCACAAAGCGGGTGAAGAATTTGTTATCGACGTGAACTTCCCAGAAGAATATCACGCTGAAAACCTGAAAGGTAAAGCCGCTAAGTTCGCGATTACGCTGACTGAAGTTCAAGCCGCTAATCTTCCAGAAGTCAACGATGAGTTTGCTGCTCTGTTCGGTATCAGCGAAGGTGGCTTAGAAGCCCTTAAAGCTGAAATCCGTAAAAACATGAACCGCGAACTTGAGCAAGCGTTAAAAGCTAATGTGAAAGAGCAAGTGATCAACGGTCTGTTAGCGAACAACGACATCACTCTGCCAAAAGCACTGATCGATGGCGAAGTTAACGTATTGCGCCAACAAGCAATGCAACGCTTTGGTGGTCAAACTGCTAACATGCCTGAACTGCCAGCGGAATTGTTCACTGAACAAGCGGCTCGTCGCGTTAAAATCGGTCTGTTATTAGGCGAAGTCATCAAGACGAACGAACTGAAAGCAGAAGACGAACGTGTCCAAGGCTTGATCGCTTCTATGGCTTCTGCTTACGAAGATCCAAGTGAAGTTGTTGCTTATTACAACAGCAACAAAGAGCTGATGCAAAACATGCGCAACGTTGCTTTAGAAGAGCAAGCAGTTGAAGCACTGTTGAAATCTGCCAAAGTGACCGAAAAACAAGTCGCTTTTGAAGAATTTATGAACAAGGCTACTGGTCGCGCATAAGCTAAGCTTGACTTGATTAGCTGTTCGCCATTTATAATGGCTCGTATGAGGCTCCTCATGCGAGCCATTTTTATTTAGGGAAGTGAATAATGCATAATGCGTCAGACATACAAAGTGCTTTAGTGCCTATGGTGATCGAACAGACTGCTAAGGGTGAACGCTCATACGATATTTATTCTCGTTTGTTGAAAGAGCGGATTATCTTTTTGGTCGGTCAAGTTGAAGAACACATGGCAAACCTTATCGTGGCGCAATTATTATTCTTAGAATCAGAAAGCCCAGATAAAGATATCTTTTTATACATAAACTCTCCAGGTGGCTCTGTCACGGCAGGCATGGCGATTTATGATACTATGCAGTTCATCAAACCAAATGTTAGCACTGTGTGTATCGGTCAAGCGGCTAGCATGGGTGCATTCTTATTAGCCGGTGGTGAGAAGGGCAAACGTCACTGTTTACCAAACTCTCGCGTGATGATCCATCAACCACTGGGTGGTTTTCAAGGTCAAGCTTCTGACATCGCTATCCATGCCAAAGAAATCTTAGGCATTAAGAATAAGCTTAACCAAATGTTAGCCGAGCACACTGGCCAACCGCTCGAAGTCGTTGAACGCGATACAGACCGTGACAACTTCATGAGTGCGACTCAAGCCGTCGAATATGGCTTAGTTGACTCTGTGATGACGAAACGCGGCTGATTTTTGCTTTTGACTGAGCTATGCTCTGTAAAAGTTAAGCAAATTTAAGACAGGCAGTAGAGCAGACTGCAAATGAGGTAATTAATGGGCGACAACAAAAATAATGGTGACAGCGGTAAATTGCTGTACTGCTCTTTTTGCGGAAAGAGCCAGCATGAAGTCAGAAAACTCATTGCTGGCCCATCAGTGTATGTATGCGACGAATGTGTTGAGTTATGTAACGACATCATTCGCGAAGAGATTAAAGAAATCTCTCCGAAGCGTGATAGCGATAAATTACCAACACCACATGAATTACGTGCACATTTAGACGATTATGTGATTGGCCAAGACAGAGCCAAAAAAGTGCTATCAGTGGCTGTGTATAACCACTATAAGCGCTTAAAAAATGCATCGCCTAAGGACGGAGTCGAGCTGGGTAAGAGTAATATTTTGCTGATTGGCCCAACGGGCAGCGGTAAAACCCTACTGGCAGAAACCCTTGCACGCTCACTCAATGTGCCTTTCACTATGGCGGATGCCACCACCTTAACTGAAGCGGGTTATGTGGGTGAAGACGTTGAAAACATCATTCAAAAGTTGCTACAAAAGTGCGACTACGATGTAGAAAAAGCGCAGCGTGGTATCGTTTATATTGATGAAATCGATAAAATTAGCCGTAAGTCTGATAATCCATCGATCACCCGTGACGTATCGGGTGAGGGCGTACAGCAAGCGCTGCTTAAGCTGATTGAAGGCACTGTTGCCGCGGTTCCACCTCAAGGTGGCCGTAAGCATCCACAGCAAGAATTCTTACAAGTCGATACTTCTAAGATCCTGTTTATCTGTGGTGGTGCATTTGCAGGGCTTGAGAAAGTGATTGAGCAGCGTGCACACGTTGGTTCGGGTATCGGTTTTGGTGCACAGGTAAAAGGCGAAAAAGAGAAGGCGACGATCTCTGAGACCTTATCGCAAGTTGAACCTGGCGATTTAGTCAAATACGGTTTAATCCCTGAGTTTATCGGCCGTCTGCCTGTGGTTGCGACTCTGACTGAACTTGATGAAGAAGCCCTAGTGCAAATTCTATCTCAACCTAAAAATGCCCTGACTAAACAGTACAGCGCGTTATTTGAGATGGAAGGCGTTGAGCTTGAGTTCCGCGAAGATGCACTTAAAGCGATAGCACACAAGGCGATGTCACGTAAGACAGGTGCCCGTGGCTTACGCTCAATCGTTGAAAGTATTCTACTGGATACTATGTACGATATTCCTTCAGTCGATGGTGTAGTGAAGGCCGTTGTTGATGAATCAGTGGTGAAAGGTGAATCTGCACCTATCCTGATTTATGAGCACAATGAAGCCCAAGCAGCCTCTGGCGAGCAATAATTGTACTGATTGCTAATAAACTGAAAAACAAGGAGTCCAATGGACTCCTTTTTTCGTATTAGCCATTGAAACTCAATAAAGCGTCCCAATATACTCCAGTATTAATCCATTTCACCAAAACGGAATCGAACTATGACCCAAGAGCGTGAAGCGCATATCGAACTCCCCGTGCTGCCACTGCGAGATGTGGTGGTCTATCCCCATATGGTAATTCCGTTATTTGTCGGACGAGAAAAATCTATTCGATGTCTCGAAACCGCAATGGCGCAGGATAAGCAAATTATTTTAGTGGCGCAGCGTGATGCCGAACTCGATGAACCATCAAAAGATGACATCTTCGAAGTGGGTACGGTTGCCTCTATTTTACAGTTACTTAAGCTGCCAGACGGCACAGTCAAAGTGCTGGTTGAAGGCGGTCGTCGCGCCCGTATTACCCGTTACACCCAAGAAACAGAATTCTTTGTGGCTAAGGCTGAGTATCTGGAATCAGAACCGCTGGAAGACAAAGAAGAAGAAGTGTTAGTGCGCAGTGCTATTGGTCAGTTTGAAGGTTATATCAAGCTGAACAAAAAGATCCCGCCAGAAGTCTTGACCTCTTTATCGGGTATCGATGAAGCGGCGCGTCTGGCAGATACTATGGCCGCACACATGCCACTTAAGCTTGAAGATAAGCAATCTGTGCTTGAGATGATCAACGTTGGCGAGCGTCTGGAATATTTAATGGCGATGATGGAATCGGAGATCGACCTATTGCAGGTTGAGAAACGTATCCGTACCCGCGTTAAAAAACAGATGGAAAAAAGTCAGCGTGAGTACTATCTGAACGAACAGATGAAAGCCATCCAAAAAGAACTGGGTGACCTAGACGAAGGCCATGACGAGTTTGAAGCCTTAAATCGTAAGATTGAAGAGGCTAATATGCCCGCCGAGGCGAAAGAAAAAGCCCTGGCAGAGCTTAACAAGCTACGTATGATGTCGCCAATGTCGGCAGAAGCGACAGTTGTGCGCAGCTATGTGGATTGGATGACGTCAGTGCCATGGAGCCAACGCTCTAAAATCAAACGTGATTTAGCAAAAGCCCAGGAAGTGCTCGATACCGATCATTTCGGTCTGGAAAAAGTTAAAGAACGTATCTTGGAATATTTGGCAGTCCAAAGCCGAGTGCGTCAGCTTAAAGGACCAATCCTCTGTCTCGTTGGACCTCCAGGTGTGGGTAAAACTTCCTTGGGTCAATCGATCGCTAAGGCGACCGGTCGTAAGTATGTGCGTGTTGCCTTAGGCGGCGTGCGTGATGAAGCGGAAATCCGTGGTCATCGCCGTACCTATATTGGTTCTATGCCAGGTAAAGTCATTCAAAAAATGGCTAAGGTGGGCGTGAAAAACCCATTATTCTTGCTCGATGAAATCGACAAGATGAGTTCAGACATGCGCGGCGATCCGGCTTCTGCTTTATTAGAAGTGTTAGATCCTGAGCAAAATGCGACCTTTAACGATCATTACCTCGAAGTCGATTACGACTTATCCGATGTGATGTTTGTGGCAACGTCTAACTCTATGGACATTCCTGGTCCACTACTGGACCGTATGGAAGTGATCCGTTTGTCGGGTTACACCGAAGACGAGAAGTTGAATATTGCTAAGCAACATTTGCAGAATAAGCAAATTGAGCGCAACGGCTTAAAAGCGGCTGAAATTAAAGTCGAGGATAGCGCTATCGTTGGCATTATCCGCTATTACACCCGTGAAGCGGGCGTGCGTTCGCTTGAGCGTGAATTGTCTAAGATTTGCCGTAAAGTCGTGAAAATGATTTTGCTCGATAAATCAGTAAAATCTGTCACTGTGAATCAAGAGAACCTTAAGTCATTCCTTGGCGTGCAGCGCTTCGATTACGGTAAAGCCGAGTCGAAGAACCAAATCGGTCAAGTGACAGGCTTAGCGTGGACACAAGTAGGTGGTGATCTGCTAACGATTGAAGCAACGTCAGTGCCTGGTAAAGGTAAATTAACTTATACCGGTTCCCTTGGCGACGTGATGCAAGAGTCGATTCAAGCTGCTATGACAGTGGTTCGCGCCCGTGCGGAACAATTAGGCATCAATGCGGATTTCTACGAGAAGCGTGATATCCATGTGCATGTGCCAGAAGGTGCAACGCCAAAAGATGGTCCATCAGCCGGTGCGGCTATGTGTACCGCTTTAGTATCAAGCTTAACGGGTAACCCAGTGCGTAGCGACGTGGCCATGACAGGTGAAATAACCTTACGTGGTGAAGTGTTACCTATCGGTGGTTTAAAAGAAAAACTGCTGGCAGCACACCGCGGCGGCATAAAATTGGTGCTTATTCCAAAAGAAAACGAGCGTGATCTGGAAGAAATTCCTGCAAATGTGATTGCCGATTTAGAAATTCGTCCCGTGCGTTGGGTCGATGAAGTGTTAAAGCTGGCCCTAGAAAGACCGGTTGAAGGCTTCGAAGTGGTTAAAAACTTGGCATAACGCAAGAAATTGCGCTATCACGTTAAAAAAAATGAAAAAAGGGGCTTAACAAAGCGTAGACCTGTGGTAGCCTAGGTCTGTGGAGAGCCAGCTGCTCCAAGCCCTTGGCGCAACTGGCTTTGAGCTGTATCCAGTTTTATTTCTTTGGTTTTCGAACTCAGCTTGAACTTTGAATTCAAGCTTGTTATAAAAGCCTCCGCAGACCGCTCTAGAGACGGATTTGGTTGCGGCGCAAAAAAATTACATTCAAGGGGATGACATGAACAAATCTGAACTAATCGAGAAAATCGCATCTGGTGCTGACATTTCTAAAGCCGCTGCCGGCCGTGCACTGGATTCTTTTATCGCTGCTGTGACCGAAGGTCTGAAAGAAGGCGATAAAATTTCTCTTGTTGGTTTTGGTACTTTTGAAGTGCGTGAACGTGCTGAGCGTACTGGTCGCAACCCACAAACGGGTGAAGAAATCAAAATCGCAGCAGCTAAAATTCCAGCATTCAAAGCTGGTAAAGCACTGAAAGACGCTGTTAATTAATCATTAATATCGTAGCCTTTGTAAGGCATTCGTAATGACAAGCACTGTTTATCAGTGCTTTTTACGAATTGAAAGTAATGGAATATGAAGCTTAATTTCTACCATTACTCGGGGTTTTAGAATTTACCAGTGGTAGCGTCTGAATATTCCCCATAAATTACAGAAAGGCGCATCTCAAACTGATGCGCCTTTTTATTTTGTTAATCGCAACAAGCGAGAAATCTGATGTTAGAAAAGATCCGCGATGGTTCGCAAGGCGTGATTGCTAAAGGCATTCTCGTACTTGTGATTTTATCTTTTGCATTTGCAGGAGTCAGCAGTTACTTAGGTTCTACAACTGATGTGCCAGCAGCAGAAGTGAACGGTGACATAATCACTAAAGCCGAGCTTGAGCAGGCTTACCAAAGCGAGCGCTCTCGTATGGAGCAACAGCTAGGTGAGATGTTTGCTGCGTTATCTGCTGACGAAAAATATCTACAAAGTATTAAGCAGAGCGTATTAGAGCGCTTAGTCGCTGACAAACTGATAGATCAAGCGGCTAAGGCTATGGGTTTGCGAGTATCTGACGAACAGATTATTGCTGCCGTGAAAACTGAACCCGCATTCCAAACCGATGGCAAATTTGATAACGACCGTTATCAAGCGATTCTACGTCAGTTAGGTTATCAGCCACAGGCGTTTAGAGACATGATGCGTGTCGATATGACCCGTCGTCAGTTAACAGCTGCGCTAGTTGGTACTGAATTTGTGTTAGCAGGTGAAGCTAAGCAATTGGCTGAGTTACAAGGTCAAACCCGCGATGTGCGTTATTTAGTGGTTGATTCTGCGCCATTCTTAGCGACAGCGGTTGTGACTGACGAGCAAGTGAAAAACTATTACGACGCAAACCAAGGGCAGTTTATGAGCCCTGAAATGGTGAGCTTAGAATATGTTGAACTGAATGCGGCTGATTTTGCTAAAAATAACCCAGTGTCAGACGAAGAAGCGCAAGCTTATTACGAAGAACATAAAGCGCAATACGTGTCTAATGAGAAGCGTCTTGCCGCACACATTCTGGTTATGCCTGGTAGCGATGAAGCGGCTGCAAAAGCCAAGGCTGAAGATTTAGCTAAGCAATTAGACAGCGGTGCCGATTTTGCTGATCTGGCTAAAGCGAACTCTGACGATACCTTGAGTGCAGAGCAGGGCGGTAAACTGGATTGGTTTGAACCAGGCGTGATGGACCCCGCTTTCGATGCTGCATTATTTGCATTGAACAAAGGCCAACATTCTGCTGTGGTTAAAACTGACTTTGGTTTCCACATTATCAAGCTATTAGATGTGCAACCTGGTGTGACTGTACCCTTTGCCGATGTAAAAGCTAAGATAGTGGCGCAATTGCAAGATAAGAAAGCGGTTGATCAATTCTATAGCTTACAAAGCAAATTGGCTGATACTAGCTATGAAGTGCCAGATACGTTATCTGAAACCGCTAAAGCTCTGGGCGTCGATATTAAGACGACTCCACTGTTCTCTCGCGATAACGTTCCTGCTGCGCTGAACAAGCCTGACTTAGTTAAAGCTGCGTTCTCTGAAACTGTTATGCTGAAAGGGTTAAACAGTGAAGTGATTGAGCTTGAACCTAACCACGTGGTGGTGGTTCGTGTGAAGGAACATCACGATGCGGGCACTTTGGCCTTAGCGGAAGTGAAAGCCAATATCACAGAGCGTTTGAAGCAAGATCAAGCAAACGAAGCCGCCCGTGCGAAAGCACAAGAGCTGATGGCCCAAGTTAAAGCCGGTGCAACGGATCTTGGTTTAGTGGCTAAAGCGAAACTAGGCCGCGGCGCGCAAGATGTTGATGCTGCGATTGTAGGCAAAGCGTTCCAAATGCCAACACCAAGCACTTCTCCAGTTGTCGATACCGTTGGTTTAGCAAATGGTTATGCCGTGGTTGCGCTAGATAAAGTTAACGCTGCTGAAGGTGTGAGTGATGAGCTGGTTAATGCGCTTAAACAACGCCTGAACGCACAATACAGCGAATCAGATTATCGTGGCTTGATAGATTCACTTAAAGCCAATGCCAAGGTGCTTTACCCTGTAGAAGAATGAGTTAAGTGAGGATAGCGAGTTGAACTGGCTACCCTACTTATAAACTTCGATTAAAAAGGCCAAGTGCTTTCACTTGGCCTTTTTTGTTTTTCAATGCGATGAAGTATGTCGATGATTGTGCAGTGAATAAGTTACAGCAACACAGTCAGACTCAATACGCCATAACATCAAGCGCGGCGTTACAGTCAGGCTAGTCATCAACGCCTATCATCACGCTGCTGGCTTTGATGAGTGCATAAGCCGAATCCCCCACTTTAAGCCCTAGGCGCTCACAGGACGCTTTCGTTACCACAGAGGTCAATACTACACCTGGTGCAAGTTCGATCGTCACTTCATTGTTTACCGCGCCCATTTCTATGGATTTGATCGTACCGCTGAGCGTATTTCTTGCGCTAATTTTCATCGTCTTTCCTTATTGAGGGATTATTAGGGAGTGATTGGTGAAAGCTAGTGTAGCGCATCTTAGTTCGGGCGTTGCAAATAAAAACGCCACTAAAAAGTGGCGTTTAACGGTGTGATAAGCAGTGATTAGCTATCGCAGTCGATTAGAGCTCGATAACGTCAAACTCAACGTATGGGTTAACGTCGGCATCGTAATCAATACCTTCGATACCAAAGCCGAATAATTTAATAAATTCAGCTTTGTATTCACGGTAATCAGTCAATTCTGACAAGTTTTCTGTGGTCACTTGTGGCCACAGATTACGGCAGTGTTGCTGAATATCTTCACGCAGTTCCCAATCGTCTAAACGGATGCGATTGTCGCTGTCGGTTTCTGGCTTAGCCCCATCGGCGCGGAATAGACGCTCACTGAACATGCGATAGATTTGCTCCATACAACCTTCATGGAGACCTTCCTGACGCATTTTCTTGAATACCATAGCAATATACAAAGGCATGACTGGAATAGCCGAACTCGCTTGAGTCACAACGCTCTTCAGTACCGCAACGTTAGCGCTGCCGCCAGTGGCTGACAATTGCTCATTTAAGGCTTTTGCTGCGCGGTCCAGATCCATCTTGGCTTTGCCAAGGGCGCCGTGCCAGTAGATTGGCCACGTCAGTTCAGTACCGATATAGCTATAGGCTACGGTTTTGCAGTTATCCGCTAATACACCCGCTTCAGACAGGGCTTTGATCCACAATTCCCAATCTTCGCCGCCCATTACTGTGACTGTGTCGGCAATTTCTTGCTCAGTTGCAGGCTCAACGGTGGCTTCAATGATGCAGTCTTTATTGGTATCAACCGCAGTCGCAGTGTAAGTTTCACCGATTGGTTTTAGCGCAGAACGAATAAGTTCACCAGAATCTGGCAGTTTGCGCACAGGTGATGCCAGTGAGTAAACGACCATGTCGATTTCACCGAGATCTTGCTTAATAAGCTCGATCACTTTTTGTTTTGCTTCATGGCTAAAGGCATCGCAGTTAATGCTCTTAGAATATAAGCCTTCAGCTTTAGCAAATTTGTCGAAAGCAGCAGAGTTGTACCAACCTGCAGTACCTGGTTTCGTTTCAGTACCTGGCTTTTCGAAGAACACGCCAATCGTTGCGGCATCGCTACCGAAAGCGGCTGCGATACGTGAAGACAGACCGTAACCGCTTGATGAACCAACCACTAATACCTTTTTCGGGCCGTTAGCAATTTTACCTTTAGCTTTGGTTAGCGTGATTTGTTCTTGAACGTTTGCTTCACAACCGACTGGGTGTGTAGTGGTACAAATGAATCCACGAATTTTTGGTTTGATAATCATGTTTAAGCTTCTTCTATCAAAATGACCAATAGGATAAATATTTCGGCGGGTAAATGGCACCTATTTTTAGCCAATTCACCTGATTATTTAAGTGGTTGGAGCAGTTTAACGTTTGTGGACAAACAGACTTTGCTCTTGGATCAACCTCTGGGTATATTCATGTTGTGGCGAGTTAAATATCTGTTCTGTAGGCGCTTTCTCGACCATTACACCTTTGTGCAGCACCATGATTTTATCGCTAACATGGCGAATAATATTGAGATTATGGGATACGAAGATATAAGACAAGCCGAGGTCTTTTTGCAGTTTCAGCAGCAAATTAAGAATTTGTGAGCGTACTGAAAGGTCAAGCGCGGTCAAGGCTTCGTCGGCAATGATAATTTTAGGATTGAGCATCAAGGCTCGCGCTACTGCAACGCGTTGTTTCTGGCCTTCGGAAATCATGTGCGGATAAAACTCCGCATGCTCAGGTAATAAGCCCACTTTGCGCAATGTGTCGACCACTTGGGTGTGCCGCGATTGCGCCGACATTTTGGTATTAAAACGCAGCGGCTCATCGAGCAACTGGCCAATTGTCAAACGCGGGTTTAGTGAGGTATTCGGATCTTGGAAAATCATTCGAATCAAGCGGCATCTTTGCTTGATATCGCGGCTGTCTAAGGCTTCACCTTCGAAAAAAATCTCGCCGCCGCTGCGGGGCTCTGCACCGACTAAAATGCGGGCGAGGGTACTTTTACCCGACCCAGCTTCACCTACTATGGCTAAGGTTTCGCCGCGTTGGAGCTCGAAGGATACAGGCGCTAGTGCATCGTTATATTGGCGGGAAAAGCCCCTATAACCGGTATCGTATCTTTTATAAAGATCGTTAACTTTAAGCAGTGGGGTCGTCATTGTGGGTTTCGCCGTGATAAGGGAAATGACAGGCAAAATAGCGGTCTTTAATATGACTTAAATTTGGCTGATTAACGCATTTTTTTTGGGCTTCGGGGCAACGAGGCCCTAAGCGGCAACCGATTGGCAAATGCTGTAAGGCGGGCGCAGACCCTGGAAGGGTGGGCATAATCGCCTTGTGGCCACCTGAGCCTGAATAGTCGGGCATGTTGTCAAGCAGCGCCTTAGTGTAAGGATGATAAGGCTGCTTAATCACTTCGTCTGTCGGCCCTGATTCCATAACCTGACCGCAATAGAGCACGGATAAGTGATCGCACCATTGGGCTAAGGTTTCAAGCTCGTGGCTGATCAATAGAATCGATACGTTTTGTAATTGATTTAATTGAGATAATAATCTGAATATCTGCGCTTGAGTGCTGAGTTCCATCGAGCTTGTGGGTTCGTCGGCAATCAAGAGGCGAGGCTGGTTTGCAACCGCCATCGCAATCATCACTTTTTGGCATTCGCCTTCGGATAATTCCCAGGCGTAGCTAGACATTACCTGCCTCGGATTCTTGATCCCGACTTTATGTAGCCACTTTTGTGCCGTCAGCCGTGCATGTCGACGCCGTTGCCAAAAATAGGCGTTGGGATTCTTAGGCATAGCTTGCATCAGCTGACTGCCGACGGTTTGCGCCGGATCTAAGCTGCCCGATGGATCTTGGAAGATCATCGCCATGTCTGAACCCATCAGATTGCGGCGCTCTTTTGAGCTCATGGCCATCAAATTATTGCCATCCCACATCATGCGATCGGCTGTGATGGTCCAATTGGGACCTGGGATCCCAAGAATCGCTCTGGCTAACAAACTTCGTCCAGAGCCTGACTCTCCGACTAGGCCATGAATTTCGCCGGCATTGAGCGTTAAGCTGACTTTTTCGAGCGCCCGCACTCTACCGTGGGGCGTATCGAGTTCAATCGTGAGATTTCGTACGTCGAGTAAAGGCATAAGTTAGTTTCTGATGGGCGCAAGCGCCGACCGTAGGCCATCGCCAACCAAGTTAATGGAAAGCACACTGAAAAGAATCGCTAAGCCCGGGATAGTTACAGCCCAAGGCGCCGTTAATAAATTATCCATACCTTGGGCGACCATAGCGCCCCATTCAGGGCTTGGTGCCTGCGCGCCCAAGCTTAAAAAACCAAGGGCGGCGATATCTAAAATGGCGGCCGAAATGGCAAGTGTGGTTTGAATGATCACCACTTCCCACACGTTTGGCATGATGACATACCAAAAAATTTGCATTGAGTTCGCGCCATCTAAACGCGCCGCTGTGACGTATTCTTTTTGCAACTCCTCATGCACTGACTGGTGTATCGAGCGCACAAATTGCGGGGTTAACGCTATCCCGACGGCCCAGAACACATTTTCAAGCCCTGGCCCCATTACCGCCACCACTAAAATGGCCATCAATAATGAAGGGATTGATAACAATGCATCGAGTAAGTGCCCGAGAATACTGGATTTTAAGCCCCGCATCATGCCGGACAGTGACCCTATGATAAAGCCTGTGAATAATGCGGTGACGACGATCAGCAGTGCCATACCAAAGGTCAAGTGTGCGCCGTGTAATAATCGGCTGAAGATATCGCGGCCTAAATCGTCTGTGCCTAAAAAGTGTGCTACTGTGCCTGAGGGATCCCAAGAGGGCGGCAATAGCAAGGCTCTTGGATCTTGTGCTTCTGGTGGGAAGGGCGCAATCATAGGGCCAAATAGCGTTAGCAAGAGTAGAAATGCAATCGTCCACAGACCTGCCAAGGCGAAAGGGTTCGCTGAAAAGTTAAGCCAAACCCGCATAGTCGGGGAGGCAATCTGATCTTCTTGATAAATTTTAACTGGTGGCATAAAGGTCTTTTCTGCTCAGAGGATTAAAGACTGTGTGGAGCACTTCAATCAAGATACTTAGGAAGATAATCAATAGGGCTACAGCCAGAATACCACCTTGGATGACAGTGTAGTCCCGTTGGTAAATCCCTGAAACCAGCCAAGAACCCACGCCAGGCCAAGAGAAAATCATTTCGACCACTATGGCATAACTGGCAAATGAGCCAAGCATCAACCCTAAATGTTTCAGCACGGGGATCAAGGCGTTAGGTAGGGCGTGACGCAGTATAATAGTCCCAGTATGCATGCCTCTGGCTTCGGCGGCGCGGATAAAGGTTTGATTCATTACATTCATCATCGCCGAGCGGGTGCTGCGAACCACCACAGTAAAAGGTAACACGGCCAGTGTCGTGGCAGGTAAAATGATGTGCAGCAGCGCATCTTTAAATGCCGACATGCCGTATTCAGACTCTGACAACAGGGTATCTACCAACATAAAGCCAGTGACAGGTTTGATTTCATATAACAAATTGATTTGGCCAGAAATCGGTAACCAACCGAGATCGACACCAAACCAGAGCGAAAGATAAAGACCTAACCAGAACACGGGCACAGAGTAGCCCGTTAGCGTGATCGCCATAATGGTATTTTGGGTGTGCTTATGTTGGCTCTGGGAAGCAAGCACACCTAAGGGCACACCAAAGCAAATCGCGATAATGGCCGCCATCACAGCAAGTTCGAAGGAGGCGGGTAGGACGGCGCTGAGTTCTTCAGCCACTTCTTGATGTGAGGTGACTGAAATGCCTAAATTACCGCTAAGCCTTTGTTGTAGATAAGCGATAAATTGCCACGCTTGGTTTTTATCTAATTTGTAGTCCTGCTCGATTTGAACCAGTTGGCTCGCCGTCGGTGTATGTATGCCAGTGAGTGCGTGGGTGCGATCCACCGGAAATAAGCCGGTGGCGTAAAATAAGACACCCACCATGACTAACGAGGTGGCAAGAAACAAATTGAGGCGGCGCAGTAGGTATTTAAACATTAATTCGCCTCCTCTTGTGCTTGGCTAGTGTGGGCGAAGGAAATGCCACCAAAAGGCGTGAGTTGCATGTCTTTGACATCATGGCGAGTTAACGCCACACGCTTGGCATGGGCCAGACTCAGCATAGGCACTTGTTCTGCTAAAAAGGCTTCTGCTTGTTGATAAATCACTTTACGTTCGCTCTGATCTGACACTTCCCTTGCGCTATCTAAGATGGCATCAAACTCAGGGTTACACCAGCGAGAACGATTGTTGTTCGACTGCATCGCAGCGCAACTCAGCAGAGGAGTAAAGAAGTTATCGGGATCGCTGTTATCGGCATTCCAGCCAATCAGCACAGAATCATAGTCGTCGCGGCTGAGCCGCTGACTAAACACGCTCCAGTCGTAACTGACGATGTTCACTTTTACGCCTACGTTGGCCAGATCTGATTGAATTAATTCGGCCGTTTTTAACGCATTGGGATTATAGGCGCGGGCGACTGGCATGGCCCAAATATCAATACTGAGATTTTTAATGCCTGCTTCTTTTAACAGGTCGCGCGCTTTTTGCGGATTGTAATCCACAAGCCCTTTGTTATTGGCATAGGCCCAAGATGCTGGCGGTAGAACCCCCGTGGCTTCAATGGCAGTATTTTGATAAACCGCCCGCAGGATATTTTGTTTATCGACCGCATAGGCGAGGGCGCGGCGAACACGGACATCATCTAGTGGCGGCTTTTGCGTATTAAAGGCCCAAAATGCTACGTTGAGTCCAGGTTGTGACTCAATATTTAATTCTTCATGTTGCTTGATGACCGGTAGCTCACCCGCTTTGGGCAGCGCAGACACACTGCAATCGCCTGCGATCAGTTTCGCGAGTCTGACGGTACTTTTGGGCGTGATATCAAATACGAGCATATCAATTTTTGCTGGTTCGCCCCAAAAGTCAGGATGACGACGATAGCGAATATATTCGTTTTTCGCGTACTGCACTAAGGTGAACGGCCCAGTGCCAATGGCAAAGTGGTCGACGTTTTCAGGATGACCCAAGGCTAACTGCTGCTGCGCATATTCATCGGATAAAATCACCGCAAAGTCGGTGGCCAGATTTGACAGAAATGAAGCGTCTTTGCGGGTCAAATAAAAGACCACTTCATGATCGTTTATCTTTTCTATCCCTTTAACTTGTTCAGAAAAGCCAATACTTTGGAAGAAGGGATAACCCGTGCGGGAGACAAAATGATAAGGATGCTGGGTATCGATAATACGCTTAAAGGAGAACAACACATCGTCGGCATTGAAGGGCCGTGTTGGGGTAAACCGCTTCGAATGCTGGAACTGCACGTTTTCCCTGAGGGTGAAGCGATAGCTTAAGCCATCATCGGACATAGCCCAACTCGTCGCCAAGGCAGGGACAAGCTTGCCTGACTGGGTATCATAATCCACTAAGCGACTATAAATTTGGTGCGAGGTGGCATCGATTGTCGTGCCAGACGTCACCAATTGTGGATTAAAAGACTCAGGGTTCCCTTCGGAGCAATACACCAAACCGGAAGGGAGTCGTTGGGGGCCACACGCGACCAACAACCAACTCATGCAAGAAACTGCAGTTGTTAGGCACAGGCGTCTAATTAGCACACTCATTTATAAATCATTATTTTATCGACTATGAACGGCTATTTTAGCAGTGCATCTCCCCCATGGGCAATCTGCTTATGCTTTATCAAGTAAATTGTATTTTTTAAGGATGCCACGCAGTTGGTGGTAGCTTAATCCGAGCATGTCGGCGGTTTTCTTTTGGTTGTATTGGCTGCTTGAGAGCGCCTGTTGGATCAGATCCATTTCGTACTTCTCAGTTTGCTCTTTAAAATCCAGCGGAAAATTAAAGCTATTCACTGAAGACTCAGTATTGACTGGTACTTCAGCCTCAAGTATCGGCGCATATTGCGGCGTACTGGCAACGGTTGTTGGCGCGACTGAGGTGATTTGACGTTCGCGGGTCTTGATCCGAGTTTTAGGTCGATAGGGTGAAGCAAAGGGATCAAGAGTGATATGGTCGATGGGCCGATTTTCACCACCATTACGATAAACGCTGCGCTCGACCACGTTTTTAAGTTCTCGGATATTGCCCGGCCAGTCGTGGGTCATTAGTTGCTCGACCGCATGGGCACTAAAACCGCTGAACAGCTGCAGCTTTAACTGACGCGCCATGCCAACGGCGAAGTATTCCGCCAGCGTCATTATGTCTTCTGGGCGGCAACGCAGCGGTGGCAGAGTGATCACATCGAAGGCGAGTCTATCGAGCAAGTCGGCACGAAATTCGCCTGCGTCAGCAAGTGATGGTAAATCTTCGTTGGCGGCGCAGATTAAACGAACATCACTTTGCACGGTTTTACTGCCGCCGACTCGTTCAAATTCGCCGTATTCAATGACACGCAGGAGTTTTTCTTGGATAAGTCCTGAGGTATTGGCTAATTCGTCGAGGAATAAAGTGCCGCCGTCGGCGCGCTCAAAGCGGCCTTCGTGTTTGCCTTTGGCGCCAGTAAAGGCACCTGACTCATGGCCAAACAATTCGCTCTCGAGTAAATTTTCACTCAAAGATGAACAGTTTAGCTTAATAAAACTTTGATCCCAGCGCTTAGACAGATAATGTAAGCGTTCGGCAATAAGCTCTTTACCTGTGCCACGTTCACCAATAATCAGTACGGGTTTAGACAGCGGCGCTATTTGCGACACATGTTCTAACACTTCGAGTAGGGCGTTGGATTGACCGATAAGGTTGTCTTGCTGAAATTTATTATCCACGATATTTTTTAGTCTTTCGCGCTAAAATTTGGTGAAAATGATAATAAGTGGCTTGAAGCGTAAAAGGAAGTAAAAGTTAATATTTTGTTTAAGCTATTGTATTTGAATAAGAAGTTAAAGTTGGCACGGTTAGTGTATTACCTTATACGAGACCAACATCAATTTGAGGATAGGATTATGGGAATTTTCTCTCGTTTCGCCGATATCATTAACTCTAATATCAGCGCATTGCTGGATAAAGCCGAAGACCCAGAAAAAATGGTTCGACTGATTATCCAAGAAATGGAAGACACACTCGTTGAAGTGCGTTCTACCTCAGCTAAAGTGTTAGCTGAAAAGAAAGAGCTGCAACGTCGTATCAACCGCGTGTTAGAGCAAGTGCAAGATTGGCAAGATAAGGCTGAACTGGCACTGTCCAAAGACCGTGAAGACTTAGCGAAAGCCGCTTTAGTTGAAAAACAAAAAGCGACCGGTTTAGCAGACACGCTGAATCAAGAGTTAGCTGTTATCGATGAACATATCGCACGCTTGAAAGATGAAGTGGGTATGTTGCAAGAAAAGCTGCTCGATGCAAAAGCGCGCCAAAAGACCATTATTTTGCGCACTCAAACCGCGTCATCACGTTTAGAAGTGAAAAAGCAGTTAGATTCAAGCAAGATCGACAACGCCATGCTCAAGTTTGAGCAATATGAGCGCCGTGTCGAAGGCTTAGAAGCCCAAGTTGAATCTTACGATCTTGGCAGCAAAAAGACCTTAGCCGATGAGTTTGCGGCGCTAGAAGCGGAAGATTCTGTGAATGCAGAACTGGCAGCGCTAAAAGCCAAGGTAAAAGTTAAAGCGCCAACTAAGTCAAAAGAATAACAATTCAGAGGTGAGTTATGGATATGGACGTGCTAATGGCGCCGATTATTATTTTCATGGTGATAGTCGCGCCAATATGGTTAGTTCTTCATTATCGCAGTAAGCGACAAGTGAGCCAGGGACTCACTGAGGAAGAGTTTTCACAACTCAATGACTTGATATCCAAGGCCGATAAAATGGCGGCGCGTATCGAGACCTTAGAGGCCATTCTGGATACAGAATCGCCCGAATGGAGGGGGAAACATGAGAGGATCTAATGGCCGTACTTTGTACCGCATTCCCCAGTCAGGCAAAATAGCGGGTGTATGCGCAGGGATTGCCGAGTACTTTGCGATTGAAACTTGGTTAGTGCGAGTACTGGCGGTGTCTATCTTCTTACTCGGCGGCTCAGGTGTGGTATTTATCATCTATGTCGCTTTGTGGGTGATTTTAGACATCAAGCCACAGAAGTCATACGATAGGGACGATATCGAGGTGAAGAAGAAGCCGTGGCAGTCGGGAGAACCCGCAAAGCAAGCGCTGAGCGACGTGAGTCGTCAATTTCGAAGTCTGGAAGTCAGGCTACAAAATTTAGAACGTCACGTCACCTCTGACAACTTTGATTTAAAAAGACAAATCAATAGTTTGTAACCCTTCTAAAGGGCGGCCATGTCCGCCCTTGTTGCTTAATCTCTTGTCCATTCCAGTGTATAGTCAAGATCACTTAACATAAGTTAACCTCATTCGACATAAGGGAAGTCTCTATGGGAATGCTTGATGCCTCGCTCCATAAATTAACCCAAAAGGGCCAATCCCTGTTACATCGCACCGCAGACCGGCATCTACGTTTGGCTGTGACTGGGCTTTCTGGTGCGGGAAAAACTGCGTTCATCACAGGGTTAGTCAATCAGTTACTTAATTCTGGACCAGTCTCAACCTTACCCCACACCCGCAACAACAGCGCTTTGCCATTGTTGCAGGTGAGCCGCGATAAGCGTTTGCTCGGGGTTAAGCGTGCCATGCAACCGGATCTGGAAATCGCCAGTTTTGATTATCAAGGCGCCATGTTAGCGCTCACTTCCGAACCCGCGACTTGGCCAGCCTCCACTCGCACTATTTCTGAATTACGACTGGCAATTAAATATCGACCGCAAAAGGGCTTATTGGCCAAGTTTTCTGATACCGCCACACTGTATTTGGACATAGTTGATTATCCCGGCGAATGGCTACTCGATTTGCCTATGCTGCGCCAAGACTTCGTTACTTGGTGTCGTGCGCAACAAGTTCGCATCGAGCATCTTAAAAGCTCACCCCTGTATGCTGAGTTTGAACAATCTTTGATATCATTGGATTTAGCCGCCAGCGCCGATGAGCAGCAATTAAAACTGATTGCCGATCAGTATCAGCTATTACTCGATGACTTAGTGCACGTACAAGGTTATTACCAAGCGCAGCCTGGACGCATGTTATTGCCGGGTGAATGGCAGGGCGCTCCCTTATTGGCTTTTTTCCCCCTGTTATTGGTTAATGATGAAAAGTTCGCTGAGTTTTCGCAAAGCGATAAACACAGTGGATTCCATGTATTGGAAAAACGCTATCAAGAATATGTCGCTAAAGTGGTTAAGCCTTTCTATAAAAACCACTTTGCCGGTTTTGACAGGCAGTTAGTACTCGTTGACTGTTTTAGTGCGTTGAATCGCGGTAAAAAGCAATTTGAGGATATGGGGGCGGCACTCAATGCCATTATGGAAAGCTTTCAGTTTGGCCAATCGAGCTATTTACGACGTTTATTTGCCCCCCGCATCGACCGTTTATTGTTTGCTGCGAGCAAGGTTGACCATGTTACCCGCGATCAGCAGAGCCATGTTTTGTCCCTGCTGACCGATATGTTGAAACACAGCCAGCATTTTGCCAGTTTCGATGGTTGCAAAGTGGAGACTATGGCGATTAGCGCCATCAAGGCGACTCGCCACGGCATGGTGACGACCCAAGAGGGCGAGGTCGAAGTTGTGCAGGGGACGGGACTCAATGGCAAAGCCCTGACCTTGTTTCCAGGCGAAGTGCCCACTCGCTTACCTGACCCCGATTTTTGGCGTGATCAAGGGTTTAACTTTATCGGCTTTGCGCCGCCGAACAATGTGAATATTGACCCCTCTCAAGTGCACTTTGACCATATTCGTCTCGATCATTTGTTGCAGTACTTACTGGGAGATAAGTTGGAATGACGTTAAAGCTATCGGATAACCCAAATGAGCAGGTCTCCAATTCTTCTGCTAACTCATTTGAAGGCTCGGTTGAGCAATCAGTTGAACAATCCATTGAACAACAGGCAGCTAAACAACAGGCCATTAAGCATAAGCCGCTGAAAAAGCAGCAGCTGTTTGACTCACAAGTCGTGGAGCTCAAATCCAGCAAAGAGGAGCTCAAAGGGGCGAAAGCCTTTGATCCGCATACACCAGTGCAAGAAGTGGCTGCTGATATTGAGGAAATGATGGATGAAACGCTGTCATCCCATCCAAAAATGATCGATGCTAAATCGGTATCGCCTCAACTTGTAAAATCACGCCGTTGGTCTTGGCTCGCTCGTCTTGCGGTAACGAGTTTATTGCTGCTCGTAGTGGTTCAAACAGGATTAGGATTGAGGGATGCCTGGCTTGAGAGCCCTTGGTTGTTTAGTTTTTATGGCGTGGTGCTTGGGGTCGTCAGTGCGTGGGCATTGGCGGGGGCGTTTAGTGAGTACCGCAAACTGAAGCGACTCAAACAGGTCGCCGATACCCAAGAAACAGGCGCTAGGCTGGCGCAGAGCATGCAAATGGGTGAGGCAGACAGCTTTATCGATAACATAGTGTGCCACTATGGCGACAGCCAAGGTTTGCAGCAACTGCGTCGCTCATTAAAAGATGAACATAATGATGCCGAGAAAGTCTTGTTATTCGAGGACTTAGTGCTGACGGAGCGAGATGAACTGGCCAAAAAAGTCGTGCGACGCTATGCGGCTGAGTCGGCAGTGCTACTGGCGGCCAGTCCGTTAGCTGTGCTCGATATGGCAATCATCCTTTGGCGTAATCAACGTATGCTGCGTGATGTCGCCCGCTGTTATGGCATAGAGCTAGGTTATTGGAGCCGAATTAAACTTATCCGCAGTATCATCATTAATATTATTTATGCGGGCACCAGTGAGTTAGTTACCGATTTAGGGACACAGCTGTTATCGGTTGAAATGACAGGTAAATTGTCTGCTCGCTTGGCCCAAGGCTTAGGGGGCGGCATGTTAACAGCGCGCCTTGGATATCAAGCCATGGCGCTGTGTCGGCCGATTGTGTTTAGGGAGGAGCAAAGGCCTAAATTGTCTAAAGTGCATCAGGAATTGTTGATCGAACTGAAGCAGTTTTCAGGCAAGTTGTTTACCAAGGAAGGCCGCGACGCATTAAAAGGCCAGTTCGCCGATGTGGATGACAAAGTACCTAAGTCAACTAAAGATAAGTCTAGAGAGTAAATGCTATTTAATATCAAATGATTGACTGATTAAAATTGTCAACATAGATGCGTTAATGGGCTGGTTCCTTAGCGCATTTTTTTATGTTTTTTTGCAGGTAGCGAGTATGACAAAGTGTGACTGAAAAGTGCTATGTAACAAGTTAATTACACTTTGCGCGCTGCTATTTTCGCCATGCTACTGGCTTAAGTGCTTGGTCGCGTTATGGTAGGGCTTATTCTGTAGGTTTTATTCGATAGGGCTAATGTTTCATTAACTTATCTATTGGATTATCCATAACGCAGGTATTGAGCATCCCAAACGAACAATTAATCAACAACGGGGTCAGTTCAATGCCAATGACAAGGAGCTAGGTATGCAAGATGTGTCAGGCAAGATGTGGAAAGCGGCAACACAGGTTATTCATGGCGGCCATGAGCGTGAGGCCTTTGGCGCCTTAGTGACGCCGCTATATCAAAGTGCAACTTTTGTGTTTGAGTCTGCACAGCAAGGCGGTGAGCGATTTGCGGGTAATGAACCAGGTTATATTTACACGCGCTTAGGGAATCCGACAACCGCCGAGCTTGAACGTAAAATGGCGATTTTAGAAGGTGCAGAGGCTGCCGCTGCAACCGCATCTGGTATGGGCGCAGTATCCGCCGCATTACTGGCTAACTTGCAGATGGGCGATCACTTAGTGGCATCCAATGCCGTATACGGCTGTACTTATGCGCTAATGACGACTCAGTTCGCTCGCTTTGGTATTGAAGTGTCCCTAGTAGACTTTTCATCGGTAGCAGAAATAGAAGCGGCGATTAAATCCAATACTAAGGTCATTTTCTGTGAAACCCCAGTGAATCCCCATTTACAGGTGTTTGATTTGGCAGCAATTGCGACTATTGCTAAACGCCACCAGTTGGTCAGTATTGTCGATAATACCTTTATGACTCCATTACTACAGCGGCCGCTAGATTTTGGTATCGATTTGGTGATCCACAGTGCGACTAAATATCTCAATGGTCATGGTGATGTGATTGCGGGGATAGTGTGTGGCAGTGAAGAGCAGCTCCATAAAGTGAAGTATGAAATCTTAAAAGATATTGGCGCTGTGATATCGCCACACGATGCTTGGCTGATCTTGCGCGGCCTTAAAACCTTAGATGTGCGTTTACAGCGCCATTGTGATAGCGCCCAGCGCGTGGCCGAGTTTTTGGCCGAACATCCCAGTATTAACCGGGTGTATTATCCCGGACTTGCCTCTCACCAAGGGCATAAATTTATTGGTAATCAGATGAAACGTGCCGGCGGCGTGATCGCATTTGAACTGGCGGCAAATTTAGAAGAAGCCATGGCCTTTGTGGGGCATTTAAGTTTGTTCTCTATTGCAGTGAGCTTAGGCGATGCAGAATCCCTGATTCAACATCCTGCGTCGATGACGCACTCTCCCTACACGCCAGAGGCTAGGGCGGCGGCAGGCATTGGTGACAATCTGCTGCGAATTTCTATTGGCTTAGAAGATTGTGACGACATTATCGCTGACTTAAGTCAGGCGTTAGCGCGTTTAGCTTAACGAGTGTCACTAATTTAAACCACCAACTA
>NZ_JAUOEQ010000033.1:0-52949 GCF_031931965.1 Shewanella sp. SP2S2-6
TGAATGTCCATGATAATACTCCTAGGTTTGCGACCGAAGCAGGTCGCGTCTAGCAAGTATTTAGGATGAGGGGCAAAAGGATGGCTTTATCTTGTTCCTGCCGCAAAGCGGCTTCGTTCAACTAGTGGTTCAAATCGCTCGCTTCGTTCACTGGGACGGGCCCCGCCCCTTAACCAAACGTTAGGTTCCGAAACATGGTCGCACATCGACTGTTTTTGTTTTTATCCTGCACGGTCTATGTTGCGGGTTGTGCGGGTATCATGGGGAGTTCACACTAACTCATAATGGGGCAGAAGTGAGCTAAAGCAACCTGTCGGATCTAATTGCATCGTGATTTGAATATTGACAGGTTAAGTCACTAATCCAGTTCAATCGTGTGTTCAGTTCGACCTGTTCTTAGACCACTATTTTCACCTTCATACGTGTCACCCGATAACATTACGCTTCATGCCCTGTCGTCAGCTTTAACCAATCCCAATACACATAATGAGCCGTGGGCAGTAATGCACTAATGCCGGTGGCTGATGATGGCCGGTACCTAAGAGTGTTGTTCCGCTTGGTTCTATGATCCTGTCGTGTTTACCTGCAGTGGTGTCCGCTAATCTCACGCTGGCTAATTGCTTGTTGGGATAAAGGGAATGGATAGGGCGGATAGATGCTGATACCTCGCATCAATGTTCATGTTTACGTTTTTGTCAGCGGTTTTACCTGCAGATGTACTAGTCGTTCAGGCATTTGCTAATGTCTGTGGGTGAAGCCGGCATAAATAAGACTGATATAGGCGTGTTGAGCGACGATGACGAGTGAGAATACCACACGTTTTTCTTGCCTTAGTTGTTGCTTATATGTTGTATCATGATGGAGCTATTACACCATTATGCTTCAATAATTCTTCGATGCGGCCTAGATAATCCCTAGATCCCCTCAAAAAGTTGGGAGCACTCAAACCCATGCAGCAGTAAGGCTACAGGCATATCGTTGCATCAACCCTACAGGAGGATGCAATGACTCGCTTTTGTTGCTTTTGTGTTAACGTTTGAGGGGTGTAAAGGGTAGGGCAAAAGGTGAGGTTTTTGGCAGTTATGGGTGAATTGATGGCGCCCAAATGGATCCTTCTATTCGGCTCACTGATTCGGTCGCGGCCTCATCCTGCGAAGGCGTTATCCGCTCCCCGTTTTTAGTCATCGAAAGCAGGCGAACTGGGATGATCTGCACACTGTTTCTGGGTGATTGAACGCGTTTTTAGGCTCATGCGGCCTTAACCTTAATTGTTATTGATATGTTTCTATTCAATGGGTGTTGTTCAGTGTGTTGCACCAATATGGTTCAACCGTTTTTCGATGCGGCCTAGATAATCCCTAGATAGCCTCAAAAAGTTGGGAGCACTCTAGCCCATGCAGCAGTAAGGCTACAGGCGAGTCATTGCATCAACCCTAGTGGAGGATGCAATAGTGTGCATTTGTTGCTTTGGTGTTAAATATTGGCAATAGGGTTAAGAGGGTAAAAGCCAAGGTTTTAAACGGTTTTAGACGGTTTTAGGTGAATTGCTTCTGTCTAGGACTAGGCTCATTTTAACCGAGTGTCACTTTACCTATATTAGTCATCATGCATGGATAGAAAGGGAGCGATGATCATGTGCAATTATGATGAATTTAGATTTTCAGATGGGCGGATTTTGTGTCTCGCCGATACTCACGGTTTGATTGAAGGCGAACGCGACACCTTATGGTGATGAGAATCACTCTCAACTCGATGTAGATGCGAACCATTATCATCACGGGTCCTTCTGGCGCGGTTGATTGCGGGGGCGGCGACACGCAGTGCTTCACTACATATGAGGATTTTAGAGGGCTTGGTTGTTGTTTTATTAGCGGGCTTTTAGGGGGCGTTCATAATTTTGAACGCTATATATGGTATTGATTATAAATAATTATTTTCGCTACTTTCTCAGAGGGACAAAAATTAGGTATGCTCGGATATACCAACTTCAACAGATCGATTTTGTGATCCTTTGATCCTTTCTTAATTATTGACTTTGGTTCTGACAATGTATGTTTTTCGTGAGGTTGTTGCTGATATGTGAGCGATGTATCGATTGTTGCATAGGGAATCAAATGGTTCTAAGTTACTATTGCTTGAATTAGGACGATAGCTTTGATTAGTTAAAGCTTTTCATTCCACATGGAGGTATTTATGGACGATCTTTCTCCCTCGGATTTAAAAACGATACTGCATTCTAAACGAGCTAATGTTTATTACCTCGAATACTGCCGAGTGATGCAGAAAGACGGTCGTGTGCTTTACTTAACTGAAGCAAAAAACGAAAACCAATATTTCAATATCCCCATCGCCAACACCACAGTTTTGTTATTGGGCAATGGCACGTCCATCACCCAAGCTGCCATGCGAATGCTGGCGCAGGCAGGTGTCTTAGTCGGCTTTTGTGGCGGTGGCGGCACGCCACTTTATATGACCTGCGAAGTGGAATGGCTGACGCCCCAGAGTGAATACCGGCCCACTGAATATTTGCACGGTTGGATGCAATTTTGGTTCGATGATGAAAAACGATTACTCGCCGCGAAAACCTTTCAGCAAGCCCGCATCCAATTTATCGAGCAAGTGTGGCAGAGGGATCGCGAACTCAAAACGGAAGGCTTTATTTTTAAGGATCCGGCAATCCAAGCTGCGCTTGAGACTTTTCATGCCCGCACAGAGGTGGCAACCAAACAGTCGGACCTGCTATTGACCGAAGCTCAGTTAACCAAAGTGCTATACAAGCACGCCGCCAATAATACCCAACTCAAAGATTTTACCCGTCAACACCAAAGCACCGATATCGCTAATGACTTTTTAAACCACGGCAATTATTTAGCCTATGGACTTGCAGCTAGTTGCCTCTGGGTGTTGGGCATTCCGCATGGTTTTGCCGTGATGCACGGGAAAACTCGCCGCGGAGCATTAGTGTTCGATGTCGCTGATCTCATCAAAGACGCCATAGTGCTGCCGTGGGCTTTTGTTTGCGCCAAAGAGAACGCCACTGAACAAGAATTTCGTCAGCAAGTATTGCAGGCATTTACCGATCATAAAGCATTAGATTTTATGTTTAATACGGTGAAAGACGTTGCACTTCAGGACTACAGTGCAGAGCAAATTGCAGCCCAAGGCTTATAAGGTACAACAGCTATGATGGTGACATTCATCAGTCAGTGCGAGAAAAATGCCCTGAAAAAGACCCGCCGTGTGCTTGATGCTTTTGCTAACCGGATAGGCGATAACACTTGGCAAACCCTGATCACCGAAGATGGCCTGTTAACGGTTAAGAAAATGCTCAAACAAACTGCAAGTCGAAGTACTGCAGTGAGTTGCCACTGGATCCGCTCACGTTCTAGAACTCAGCTCTTGTGGGTCGTGGGAAATCGATTGAAATTTAATGAACAAGGCATAGTGCCGGTGAATCGCACTCAGCTTAATTTGGAACATAAAGAATGGGAGCAGGGCTGGCATTTAAATGAAGTAATTGTCCTTGCGTCGAGTATTGCTGGATTATTTCATGATTTTGGAAAAGCGAATGATTTATTTCAGCTAAAGCTTAAAGGGTTAACCGAGTCTAAGGGGGAACCCTATCGGCATGAGTGGGTGTCTCTGCGATTATTTGAAGCCTTTGCTAATGGTTTAGTGGATAAGGATTGGCTGGAGAAATTGGCCAACATTGATAAAAACAGTACTGATATAGAACAGCAGGTTTTGTCTAGGCTGTTTAAAGAAGATTCCGGATATCAGCGACCTTTTGATCAACTTGCACCATTTGCTAAATTGGTGGCTTGGTTGATTGTATCGCACCACCGACTTCCGCTCGCCCATGTAGGTAGCGTACATACAAAGGAAATAGACTGCTGGCTCTCTCATTGTTTTAGTTGCCATTGGAATTCAGCGAATGCAGAAAACATGACGGCAATAGATACGGATCTTATCAGGCAAAATTGGCAGTTTAGTCAAGGTACGCCACTCTTAAGTCGGCCTTGGCAGCATAAAGCCCGAAACTTATCCGAACGTGCGCTCAATTGTCCATTGATATTTACTGAACAAGTTTGGCTTGAGCAACGCTTTGTTGGACATATGGCGCGCTTGTCGTTGATGCTCGCCGATCATTATTATTCCTCTCTTCCCGCTGAAAAATCTAAAGTTCAGTGGCGAGATAAAACTTACAACGCCTTTGCTAATACTGATCATAATAGAGTGCCACAGGCGGGTAATGCGTTAAAGCAACAGCTTGATGAGCATAATATTGGTGTAGCGGTGAATGCCCAGCGCTTTGCACAAAACTTACCTGCTTTAAAATATACTTTACCAGCGATTGCCCAACATAAGTTATTTAGTCAGAACGCGACAAACGGCAAGTATCGCTGGCAAGATAAGGCTTTTGCTCAAGCTAAGTTGATAGCTAAAGGCAGTGAGAGACAAGGTTTTTTCGGGGTTAATATGGCCTCAACCGGATGCGGGAAAACCATAGCCAATGCCCGCATTATGTATGGTTTAGCAGATGAACGAGAAGGTTGCCGTTTTTCAGTCGCACTAGGTTTACGAACGCTTACCTTACAAACGGGTGATGCTTATCGGGATTTACTTAAACTTGGGGATGATGAGCTAGCGGTACTGATTGGTTCACAGGCCGTTAGCACCTTACATCAACTGAACAATGCAACACCGCAGCATAAGCAGATTGGTAGTGAGTCGGCAGAGGATCTTTTCGAACAATTATTTATTAGTTATCAAGGTCAAATTTATGATGGGCGGTTAAAGCACTGGCTTGCTGCGAGTCCTAAATTGGAGCAATTAGTGAGTGCGCCCATTTTGGTTAGCACCATTGATCATCTAATGCCTGCAACTGAAAGCTTGCGAGGAGGTAAACAAATTGCGCCTATGTTGCGATTACTCACCTCTGATTTAATTTTAGATGAGCCGGATGATTTTGGACTTGAGGACTTACCCGCACTATGTCGCTTAGTGAACTGGGCAGGCATGTTAGGTTCTAGAGTTTTACTGTCATCAGCGACACTGCCGCCATCGTTGATCAAAACACTATTTGATGCCTATCATGCTGGCCGCCAGCATTTTAATCGGGCGCATTTCGCCACGACCGAACAGCCTCCAATCTGGTGTGCTTGGTTTGATGAATATAAAAGTGAAACTTTAGAGATATCCAACTCAAGATCTTATATTGAGCAACATAAAATTTTTGTGAGTAAAAGAGTTAAAAAGCTCGCTTGCCAACAAGTCGTTCGTAGGGGAGAGCTGGTAAAGCTTGAATTAGCATCGCCAACCACCCTTGAACAGTGTGTTGCCACCACGCTACACAGATGTCTACACCAGCTACATGATATGCACCATGTTGTACATCCATCAGGGCGTAAGGTGTCTTTAGGTGTTGTGCGTATGGCTAATATAAATCCAATGATCGCTGTTGCTAAGTTACTGATTAACATGTCACCGCAAGCCGATTACAGTATCCATTACTGTGTTTACCATTCGCAGTTCCCATTAGCACATCGCTCTTACAAAGAAAGTCGCCTCGATAACGCCTTATCACGTCACGATGAAGCCAATTTGTGGCGCCAGCCTGAAATTCAGCAGGCATTATCAATGACCAATACTTCGAATAATATTTTCATCGTGTTAGGCACTTCAGTCGTTGAAGTGGGGCGCGATCATGACTATGACTGGGCTATTGCTGAACCTAGTTCATTGCGAGCTTTAATCCAACTTGCAGGACGTATTCAACGTCATCGTCAGCAGGTACCTAAGACGGCTAATTTATTAGTTTTAAATAAAAATATTCGGGCACTAAAAAATGAGCATCCAGCGTACTGTAAGCCAGGGTTTGAAAGTGCCGCTTTACCCTTACTACAACATGATTTAACCCAATTACTGACTACTGAACTCGATGCCATTTCGGCAATTCCAAGAATTATGGAGCCTGTGCCCAGTGCTAATGGCAGTGAATTTCAATATAGCGATCTGCACAAAAAACAACATGCTCAGGCAGTAAACTCCTTTTGGGGGCAGGAACATCGTGCTTTGCAACTGGCGTTAGGACCTGTTGGCAAAGACAAAGCTGGAGTCATTTTTTATCGCAGTTATAAAGAGGCCAATCTGTGGTGGAAGCATGATGTTGCTTGGAGCGGGGAGTTTATTCGCCAAACCGCATTTCGCCAATCGCAACCCCAAGAGGCATTTTTATTGCGATTACCAGAAGATGAAATATTAACCTGGTGTCAATTAGATACCACACATAAACCCTATCAATATCCCACGTTAAACCATCGTTTTAACTCTGAAATAGTCCCGTTAGCTAAAGGATGTTTCTGGTGGTTTAAACCATCGACCGAACAAATATATCAAGACTTGGCTGACTTACTGGACAGTTCGATCACTAAAGTGAGTGAGCAATTTGGTGAGATTAACCTTCGAATGGCAAATAAAGATCAACCCGCCCTAGTGTGGGCATGGCACGAACAACTTGGTGTGTACGAATGTAAAGACAATAAGGACAGCCCATGGAATTAACTTTAAGCGATGCGCTTGCCGATTATATCGCTCAGCGTAAGCAAACCAAGCTTGAACCGCTACAAAAAGCACGGGATAAGATACTTGAAAAAACACAGGATCCTATCGAAATAGCAACAGCAAATAGGGAATATGCCGAAGTTGCAGCACCGATTGAAACGGACTTTAATCCGGTGAATTGGTTAACTGATGCTGCAAAACGCGCCAAACAGATTAGTCTAGCAACCCATGCGGCTAAGTTTACCCACAGTGATGCTAAAGCCAGCAGTATATTGGTAGCGGATACTGCGCCAGAATCGCAGAGCTATCTGAACACGGCGAGTCTAGCGAATAAAGCGATAGATGCTGTCGGTAATGCGGCGGCACTTGATGTGGCAAAACTGCTGAAAATATCAGTCAATGGTGAAAGTCTCATCAAGCAGCTACAAGCTCAGCATGTTGATGCTTTAACTGCATTTACTCAAGATACTGAATTACTTAAAGAGTGGCAGCTTGGATTTGCTAGAGCATTGGCAGATGAAAAACTAACGGGACATACCTTAACTAAGCAATTGTACTTTCCAGTATCAACGGCGCTTAATGGCGATGAATCACAACACTATCACTTACTGTGTCCTTTGTTTTCTTCATCCTTAGCCCATGAGTTATATCATCACGTCACATCAACTCGTTTTGGCGATGAGCCCAAAGCAATTAGAGAGGCGCGTAAAAAAGGTCATTTTCACGCATCGCTCGAGAAGATATTCCCGGCAACAGCAGTGCAAAACTTTGGTGGCTCAAAACCACAAAATATCTCTCAACTTAATAGCGAGCGGTATGGACAAAGTTTCTTACTCAATTGCGCGCCACCGCATTATCAAGCTCAAAGCAAGCCGCCGCTCACGAGTGCCAGTATTTTTAGCCGCCAATTGCGGTTTAAAACCGCAGGTTTTATTCGCGAATTTAAAGCGTTTTTGGCTGGGGTAACCGCGCAAGAAAACAATTTTAAAGCGCGATATCAACGGGATTATGGTTTTGTGTTGCCAATTATCGATGTGCTACTTAATGAGGCCGCCATTATTCAAAATATGACGGAATTTGCAGGTTGGGCAACGTCGGCTGAGTGTCAATTAAAAACCGCTCACGGTCTTTGGCTCGATGTCGCCAACCCAGAACCGCGTTTTCAGCAGGAGCGTGCCAAAGGCGATTGGCAAGACATCATCGCCAACGATTTTGCGACTTGGTTATTGGCTCAGCTGCAAGATAAAGAACGATATGTGCTAGGTGATATTGAACATCAGTATGTTAAGAAATTATGTCTAGTGCAGCTTAAAACCTTTGAGCGTCATACACCTAAACATGGAGATGCATAGAATGTCGCAGTATTTATTAATTAAAAAACTCGATGTGCAAAATGCGAATGCCATTGCAGGGTTGACCTATGGGTTTCCGGCGATAACGAATTTTTTAGGTTTTGCCCATGCTTTATCACGCAAGTTATCTCGTGAGCTTGATGTGAGCTTAGGTGGCGTTTGCGTCGTGAGTCACAAAAACAGGGTGCATGCTCGCCAACCTAAAGGCTGGGGAGATTATGTTTTTGCCTTGACTCGTAATCCATTAACTCAACAAGGAAATACCGCACCAATCAATGAAGAAGGGCGCATGAACTTGCAAGTTTCTTTATTGATCGAAATTAAGGGGTTAATTCAAGGCGATAATCAAACAGAGCAAATGCTCATAGACCAGATTAACGCTTTGTTACCTGCAATGAGGCTAGCGGGAGGGCAGATCACTCACTACGGGCAAATTGAGATATTGAGCGACCACGAACAGCAGCAAAAAGCACTACGGCGTTTAATGCCGGGATTTATCTTAATCGATCGTAGCGATTACCTTGCGAGCCATGTTAATGGATTACAGCAAGAGGTCGTTCATGGTGCTAAGCCAAGCCTATTTGATGCTTGGTGTGATTTTGCCACCCTAAATTATCAGGCAACTCGGTTAGATACGGAACCTGAAATAAGCGGACCATCAGATACCATCAAAGCGGATTGGCATTATGTGCCAAAGCCTCAAGCGGGTTATTTAGTTCCTATTGCAACAGGTTATTGTGCTATCTCGCCAGTATACGAAGCGGGGCAGGTTGCCAATGTGCGGGATAAGTCAGTCCCTGTGGCATTTGCCGAAACCGCTTACAGCGTAGGCGAATGGCTAAGTATTCATCGGTTAATTGATATTAGCGCGGGAATATGGCGCTACAGCTACCAACATCCTTGGTACTTAGCAAAGACAGAACCATTTCAAGTAGATATACCATCCATTGCAGATGTTGACGCTGCATTAACCTCATTTAATTTAGATGACTATTAATTAATAACGGAGCATTAATCATGGCAGATATCAAACTGAGTACACCATCAGTGTTAGCTTTTGAAGCAAAATTGCTTCCATCCGACGCCCTTATGTTTGCGGGCAATTGGGATGAAAATGTATGGCAACCTATCATAGTGGGAGAAAAAGCCGTAAGAGGAACGATTTCAAACCGATTAAAAGCCGCAACGGCAAACGATCCTGCAAAACTTGATGCCGAAGTCTCTAAGGCGAATTTACAAACGGTTGATATTGCAGCGCTTCCCCACCATACAGACACGCTAAAATTAGTGTTTACCCTACGCATCCTGAGTGACTTACACATACCGTCAACGTGTAACGATCCAGCCTATCAGGAAGCCTTAGCCGCAAAAGTGAAGCAATATCAAATTGAAACTCAATTTAGTGAACTGGCAAAACGCTATGCGCAGAATATCGCTAATGGCCGTTTTTTATGGCGCAACCGTGTTGGAGCACAAGCGGTGAAAATTGTCGTAACAGCCAATAATCAGCACTTTACCTTTGATAGTTATGATTTCAATCTACGTGATTTTGCCGATGATCAGCAGATAAACGAGCTGGCGAAAATAATTCAATTTGGCTTAATGGAAAAACACGCCCTGATTAAGGTCGAGGCATACAGCCAACTTGGACAAGGCCAAGCGGTATTCCCTTCACAGGAATTAGTGATGGGCGGTGGTAAGGGAGATAAGAGTAAGTTCCTTTATCAACTTGATGGACAAGCGGCAATGCACTCGCAAAAAATCGGTAATGCATTGCGTACGATTGACACTTGGCACCCCGATTTTGAAGAAATTGGACCGATTGCGGTTGAACCCTACGGTTCTGTGACTAACCGCGGTGCGGCCTACCGTCAACCGAAAGAAAAAAACGATTTTTATAATTTGTTAGATGCTTGGATGCTCAAAGACAAGATCCCTAGCATTGAACAACAACACTATGTTATGGCCATGCTGATCCGTGGCGGTGTGTTTGGTGAATAAGGAGTTGCGATGAATCATTATCTAGACATTACCTTATTGCCCAACGAGGAAGTGGGGCATTATTTCCTCTGGGAGAAACTCTATCATCAAGTGCATCTTGCTTTGGTCGAGCATAAAAATCGGGTAGGGCAATTTGAGATTGCTGCTGCATTTCCACAGTTTAATGAAATGGATAACAGTTTAGGCTCAAAATTACGTTTGCTGGCAACTCAACCTCAGCATTTGGAAGATCTAAAGGTAAGCAATTGGCTGCGTCATTTTACCGACTACTTGCATATCAGTAGTATCCGTCCCGTGCCCGAAAAAATAGAAGTTTATGTAGCTTATTCGCGCCCAGCAATCCGTGCGAATAAAGCGCGGGAAATCGCTCGAAGAATGAAGCGTCATAATGAAACGTTAGTGCAAGCTACAGCGCATTTTGAAGGTTTTAAGCCTAAAAAGACCAAAGCGCCCTTTGTTTATATGCAAAGTTACACTAAGGATTCGCGCTTTCCTTTATTTATTCAACAAACACATAGTGCTGTAGTAAAGGAGGGAAGTGTTTCGTTTGACAGTTATGGATTATCAAGCAGAGGCTATTTACCCAAGTTTTAACCTTATAATTTATGCTCTTTAACAAATTAAATAGAAACAGTGAGTTACTGCAGTGTGTTTTTCGTAAGGGAAAATAATGTTTTTTATCCTAACGAATTGTAGTTACTCACTTTTAAACTAGTAATCTATTGTTCACCGCCGCACAGGCGGCTTAGAAATAACGTATCCCAAGAACCCGCTAAGCCCTTAGGTTCACCGCCGCACAGGCGGCTTAGAAACGTTCGGGCCTTTGCCTCAGGTAATGATCCCTGTTCACCGCCGCACAGGCGGCTTAGAAATGATGCTCCGCCTCCTGTAGCTCCAAGTGATGGTTCACCGCCGCACAGGCGGCTTAGAAATTACCGTCAAGCAGGACAGCAAGGCCTTGAGTGTTCACCGCCGCACAGGCGGCTTAGAAAACCAAGCGCTGACATCAATAGATGGCTGACTTGTTCACCGCCGCACAGGCGGCTTAGAAAACCGGCACAGAACAGAGCACAGCCACCGGCACGTTCACCGCCGCACAGGCGGCTTAGAAAAATAGGTGCCCAACAAAAGAAATTGCGCATTAGTTCACCGCCGCACAGGCGGCTTAGAAAACCTATTTTTGGTGAACTATTAAGGACTCGCTGTTCACCGCCGCACAGGCGGCTTAGAAATTTCGACTGGTCATTATGCGCACCAGTCGCGGGTTCACCGCCGCACAGGCGGCTTAGAAAACAATGCGCCAGCGCAGGGGACGCCAAAGGCGGTTCACCGCCGCACAGGCGGCTTAGAAATGAGTGTGACGCTGCTTTTAGTGAAAAAGGTGGTTCACCGCCGCACAGGCGGCTTAGAAATTACCGAGTGGCAGGAAATAAACTGTATTTGAGTTCACCGCCGCACAGGCGGCTTAGAAAACGGAGAAACGAATGAAACTTAACGATGTTGCGTTCACCGCCGCACAGGCGGCTTAGAAAAGTGAGATACAACTCCTTGGAGTTATAAGGCAGTTCACCGCCGCACAGGCGGCTTAGAAATGTCATACTGCGCAGCGACAGGGGACGGGCACGTTCACCGCCGCACAGGCGGCTTAGAAATATAGAACGTGCCAAGGCGCATTCTGACCAGCGTTCACCGCCGCACAGGCGGCTTAGAAAAAATCCCCGCCAAGTACCAACGCCAAGCGGCCGTTCACCGCCGCACAGGCGGCTTAGAAAATCGGGTCTTGTAACGGTGTTCTTCCAGATGCGTTCACCGCCGCACAGGCGGCTTAGAAAGCAAAAATCACTCAAGGCCATAACGTGTTTGGGTTCACCGCCGCACAGGCGGCTTAGAAATTGTATCGAGTTAAAAGCATCACCCGCAAAAAGTTCACCGCCGCACAGGCGGCTTAGAAAGTGTTGAGCGCGGGCTTTGCGGAATTGCTGACGTTCACCGCCGCACAGGCGGCTTAGAAACACCATAGCCCAAACCCCTTTTGCCTCACTTTGTTCACCGCCGCACAGGCGGCTTAGAAATTGATGCGATCAACAAGGCGACTGCAGCTAAGGTTCACCGCCGCACAGGCGGCTTAGAAATGCAAATAATTGACCTGACAACTCAACATATTGTTCACCGCCGCACAGGCGGCTTAGAAAATGGTATGGGTTCCTTTGTCTTAGTTCTGTTTGTTCACCGCCGCACAGGCGGCTTAGAAAGTAAAGCCAGCCCTGGCTTGCTCTAAATGAATGTTCACCGCCGCACAGGCGGCTTAGAAAAGTAGAGGCACCGCCACCTTGCTCCATCTTGCGTTCACCGCCGCACAGGCGGCTTAGAAAAAATGTTGGTTCACCTTTTCCGGCTTCATCATGTTCACCGCCGCACAGGCGGCTTAGAAATTGGGAATATAAATGGTAACGCTGGAATATCAGTTCACCGCCGCACAGGCGGCTTAGAAACGGCTCTTATAAGACTTCAACGGCGGTATGGTGTTCACCGCCGCACAGGCGGCTTAGAAAAGAACCCGAAATTAATAGCGTTGGTTCTGTTAGTTCACCGCCGCACAGGCGGCTTAGAAATTGGAGCATAGCGAGTCGGCCGCCAGACCTAAGTTCACCGCCGCACAGGCGGCTTAGAAAATCGATGCCAGCAATGCCAGCTATGCCTTGTAGTTCACCGCCGCACAGGCGGCTTAGAAATAAAGGTAAGCGCCTTGCTACGGCCATCGAGTGTTCACCGCCGCACAGGCGGCTTAGAAAACCATGCGCTTGATGATGCAATGCATGAGGCTGTTCACCGCCGCACAGGCGGCTTAGAAAAACTTGGGCTGAAATCCCGAGCAAACCAGTTCGTTCACCGCCGCACAGGCGGCTTAGAAAGCCTAACCCTTCATAAATGGCTTGAGCAAGTGGTTCACCGCCGCACAGGCGGCTTAGAAAGCCAACGGCGCACGTATTGCCAAGGTCGAGTTGTTCACCGCCGCACAGGCGGCTTAGAAAGGTGATGAAGATGATCGATGTGGTGGAAGGTAGTTCACCGCCGCACAGGCGGCTTAGAAAAACGAATAGCATTTTAACTTGAGATAGGTCTAGTTCACCGCCGCACAGGCGGCTTAGAAATGACTAGGGTTTGAAATGTTATCCGCTGTTTTGTTCACCGCCGCACAGGCGGCTTAGAAAACCTGGCGCATTCCAATTGCATACACCAAGAAGTTCACCGCCGCACAGGCGGCTTAGAAAAACTTCCAGCCATCTTGGTTCGTTGCGCTCATGTTCACCGCCGCACAGGCGGCTTAGAAACGGCTAAAGGGCAGGTTATCATTGCCACGATGGTTCACCGCCGCACAGGCGGCTTAGAAAAAGCGACAATGGCCCAAATCAATACCGGTGCTGTTCACCGCCGCACAGGCGGCTTAGAAATTACCTTCGAGCTTGCGCAAAATAATAGAGACGTTCACCGCCGCACAGGCGGCTTAGAAATATGAAGGAAAGCCGCTTGATGTTGACGCTCTGTTCACCGCCGCACAGGCGGCTTAGAAACGTCAAAAATGACATACCGAAATTACTTCGCACGTTCACCGCCGCACAGGCGGCTTAGAAAAGCTAGAGCGATTCTCGCAAGCTCGCCCACCCGTTCACCGCCGCACAGGCGGCTTAGAAAGCCATTCACTCAGTCACCATTGCTAAATAACTGTTCACCGCCGCACAGGCGGCTTAGAAATATGTAAGATTGACAGACAGGGCAATGGGATTGTTCACCGCCGCACAGGCGGCTTAGAAATTCTAGCCACTCCACCAGCTCAATGCCAATTTGTTCACCGCCGCACAGGCGGCTTAGAAATTCTCAATAACATCTAGAGGCTTCATGCCCTCGTTCACCGCCGCACAGGCGGCTTAGAAACTAATAACACCTCGATAAAAGCCCCTACCTCTGTTCACCGCCGCACAGGCGGCTTAGAAAGTGATGAAACGGTACGCCAGGATGTTTGCACAGTTCACCGCCGCACAGGCGGCTTAGAAAGCAGAAACCACATCAATGAAAATGACACTATCGTTCACCGCCGCACAGGCGGCTTAGAAATTAGACACTTCTTGCCAGCGCTGGCGCAATAGGTTCACCGCCGCACAGGCGGCTTAGAAAACGAACAGGAGCTTGATTACTTTGAGTATCAGGTTCACCGCCGCACAGGCGGCTTAGAAAAATTAAAGGATATTAATAGCAAGCTTGATTTTGTTCACCGCCGCACAGGCGGCTTAGAAACAGGAATAAAAAGTGATAGCAAAAAACAATCAGTTCACCGCCGCACAGGCGGCTTAGAAAACCATTCCAGCCGTGCCAAAACTGCGCCCTAAGTTCACCGCCGCACAGGCGGCTTAGAAATGCTGTCCAATTTTGCCCTATCCGTGCTCTAGGTTCACCGCCGCACAGGCGGCTTAGAAAAGTTACCCACTCGTGTAATTGATTTACTTGAGGTTCACCGCCGCACAGGCGGCTTAGAAATGTTAGTAATTCGGTTTATGGTGACGAGAAGCGTTCACCGCCGCACAGGCGGCTTAGAAAAACCCGCCTATCCTATGGCGTAGTGCCTAAACGTTCACCGCCGCACAGGCGGCTTAGAAATGGATACACTTTCAGGAGTTGCCGGCTCAGACGTTCACCGCCGCACAGGCGGCTTAGAAAAATGGTTCGTGGGCAGTCTTCGGCATACACGCGTTCACCGCCGCACAGGCGGCTTAGAAAATAACGCTAATGTCCCCGACGCATAATTGGTAGTTCACCGCCGCACAGGCGGCTTAGAAATGAGTGTGAAAGCGGGTTAGTTCGCAGACGTAGTTCACCGCCGCACAGGCGGCTTAGAAAATTGGAGTTCATCACATAAATGTGGCCGTGACGTTCACCGCCGCACAGGCGGCTTAGAAAAATCCAGCGATCCGTCACTGTATCGCTAAATCGTTCACCGCCGCACAGGCGGCTTAGAAATGTTTCGCCATGGCGGTTTAGTCTTACAATGAGTTCACCGCCGCACAGGCGGCTTAGAAATTTCTAGAGAGGATTTGAAATGTATCATAAAGGTTCACCGCCGCACAGGCGGCTTAGAAAGTACACGTTGTCAACTAGCATCAGGGAATTATGTTCACCGCCGCACAGGCGGCTTAGAAATCGGGAAGTGGTTAAGGAAGTTATGCAATATAGTTCACCGCCGCACAGGCGGCTTAGAAAAGAATATTATCATCCTCGCCGTTTTCATTAAAGTTCACCGCCGCACAGGCGGCTTAGAAATGCCAGCGCAACAGCACATGGCAATGCGGGTTGTTCACCGCCGCACAGGCGGCTTAGAAAATAATGGCCGAAGATATTTAAATTTGGCTTAAGTTCACCGCCGCACAGGCGGCTTAGAAAAACTTTTACAGCAGTCACATCGATGTCATTAGGTTCACCGCCGCACAGGCGGCTTAGAAACAAGGCACGATTAATCGCTGTGTCACTGAATTGTTCACCGCCGCACAGGCGGCTTAGAAAATTACGGGGCGCACTTTTTTAACGGGTCTGGCGTTCACCGCCGCACAGGCGGCTTAGAAAACAACTGCGCACAATGTGTTAACAGATTCATGGTTCACCGCCGCACAGGCGGCTTAGAAACAAAGGGCAGATGACGCATATTTTACGCCACAGTTCACCGCCGCACAGGCGGCTTAGAAAATGCCATTACGCCAAGGCCCCATGCTGTCATTGTTCACCGCCGCACAGGCGGCTTAGAAATGCCGTGCAAGTCATGCCAACGCTGGATTAACGTTCACCGCCGCACAGGCGGCTTAGAAATTGTCAGCGCTTAGCTGTGTACGGCAAGCAAAGTTCACCGCCGCACAGGCGGCTTAGAAAGCTAAAAACGGTTATCCGCCCTTTAGTTTTACGTTCACCGCCGCACAGGCGGCTTAGAAATAAAGCGCTTAGATATCGAAAGTCTGTGCGCTGTTCACCGCCGCACAGGCGGCTTAGAAAGATCACATGGTCGAAGAAAGAATCAGAAGCGGGTTCACCGCCGCACAGGCGGCTTAGAAAAGTGATAAACGTCGTATCAGTGACATCGCAATGTTCACCGCCGCACAGGCGGCTTAGAAATAAGACTTTATCAGGTAAAAACATTTTACGTAGTTCACCGCCGCACAGGCGGCTTAGAAAAAGGAGCACAACGACTATCGGGACAGTATTCAGTTCACCGCCGCACAGGCGGCTTAGAAAAGTGTAAATCTTGCCGTTAATCATCGAGTGAAGTTCACCGCCGCACAGGCGGCTTAGAAAATAGGCTCTAGCAGCCCTGCTAACGTGATTGGGTTCACCGCCGCACAGGCGGCTTAGAAACAACCACGGGCGACATTGTGACAAGTGGTGTGGTTCACCGCCGCACAGGCGGCTTAGAAAACACAACAGGGGTTGTACGAGGTAACAGGGACGTTCACCGCCGCACAGGCGGCTTAGAAATGTATATGGCGGCAGGTCTGGAATAGCAATCAGTTCACCGCCGCACAGGCGGCTTAGAAACTGAACCAGCATAAATAACTGTTGGAACTGTAGTTCACCGCCGCACAGGCGGCTTAGAAAAATTGAAGCCCGAGCATAATAATCGCTTTAGTGTTCACCGCCGCACAGGCGGCTTAGAAATGTAAGGACTACAGCTTAAGGCGTTTGCAATGGTTCACCGCCGCACAGGCGGCTTAGAAAATCGATATCAATTGCGCTATCCGCTAATAGCTGTTCACCGCCGCACAGGCGGCTTAGAAATAACCAAGTACCGCTAAACGCAGAAGCAGCGTGTTCACCGCCGCACAGGCGGCTTAGAAAATGCTGCGCCGTGGAAAACCAATTATCCAAGAGTTCACCGCCGCACAGGCGGCTTAGAAAGAGCGCCGTGACAGCATAGTGCAACGTAACGGGTTCACCGCCGCACAGGCGGCTTAGAAATTCTCGGCTGCTAACTGGGCATCAATATAATCGTTCACCGCCGCACAGGCGGCTTAGAAAAGTTAGCGGAGATGCTAAAAGGCATCAAAGCAGTTCACCGCCGCACAGGCGGCTTAGAAATGACAGGCTTTGTAACAAACAGCATTTCACAAGTTCACCGCCGCGCAGGCGGCTTAGAAACGGCTGGCGGTTAGAAACTCGTTTAAATGAGGGTTCACCGCCGCACAGGCAGCTCAGAGATTCATCAGTATGCGATTGTTCAATGCCATACAGGCTGTTCATAAAATCTATGGCAAGTTGATTTTTGAGCGCGATTTTAATGGAGTGATTCTGCTATACTCCGCGCCAAGATATCAAATGACAAATCATTATTTTAGTTTTGTGTACAAGCGTGTGTACAAACTGATTGAACAACGAGTAAGACTTAATAAATATGTCTATAGAAATCAATAAGCGACGCACTTTTGCTATTATATCGCACCCCGACGCGGGTAAAACAACCATTACCGAAAAAGTGCTGTTATTCGGAAACGCTTTGCAAAAAGCGGGAACGGTTAAAGGCAAAAAATCGGGTCAGCATGCTAAGTCTGACTGGATGGAAATGGAGAAGGACCGTGGTATTTCTATTACTACGTCTGTGATGCAATTCCCCTATGGTGGCGCCCTCGTTAACCTACTCGACACGCCTGGTCACGAAGACTTCTCTGAAGATACCTATCGTACACTGACCGCTGTTGACTCTTGTCTGATGGTCATCGACTCTGCTAAAGGTGTTGAAGAGCGTACTATTAAGTTGATGGAAGTGACACGTCTGCGCGATACGCCGATCGTGACTTTCATGAACAAACTCGACCGCGATATCCGTGATCCTATCGATCTGATGGATGAAGTCGAAAGCGTGCTGAATATTGCCTGCGCACCTATTACTTGGCCTATTGGCAGCGGTAAAGAATTCAAAGGTATTTACCATATACTGCGTGATGAAGTGGTCTTGTATCAAGGCGGTATGGGACACACTATTCAAGAGCGTCGTGTAATTAAAGGCATTAATAACCCTGATCTTGAGAAAGCGATTGGCAGTTACGCTGCTGATTTGCGCGATGAGATGGAATTAGTGCGCGGCGCGTCGCATGAATTTGACCATGCGGCTTTCTTGAAAGGTGAGCTGACGCCAGTGTTCTTCGGTACCGCGTTAGGTAACTTTGGTGTGGATCATATTCTTGACGGTATCGTTGAGTGGGCACCTAAGCCATTACCGCGCGAAAGCGATGCACGCGTAGTTATGCCTGAAGAAGAGAAATTCACCGGTTTCGTGTTCAAGATCCAAGCTAACATGGATCCAAAACACCGTGACCGTGTCGCCTTTATGCGTGTGTGTTCTGGCCGTTACGAGCAAGGCATGAAAATGCACCATGTGCGTATTGGTAAAGATGTTAACGTTAGCGATGCATTAACCTTTATGGCGGGCGATCGTGAGCGTGCCGAGGAAGCTTACCCAGGCGATATCATCGGTTTACATAACCATGGCACTATCCGTATTGGCGATACTTTTACCCAAGGCGAAAAATTCCGTTTCACTGGTGTGCCTAACTTCGCCCCTGAAATGTTCCGCCGTATTCGTCTGCGCGATCCGCTTAAGCAAAAGCAACTGTTAAAAGGCTTAGTACAGTTGTCAGAAGAAGGCGCTGTGCAAGTATTCCGCCCAATCGATACTAACGATTTAATTGTTGGCGCCGTGGGTGTGCTGCAGTTTGAAGTGGTTGTTGGTCGTCTTAAGAGCGAATATAACGTTGAAGCCATTTACGAAGGTATTAGCGTTTCGACTGCTCGCTGGGTTTATTGTAAGGATGAGCGTAAGCTTGAAGAGTTCCGCCGCAAGTGTAGCCAAAACTTAGCACTCGATGGTGGTGACAACTTAACCTATATTGCGCCAACTATGGTCAACCTGAATCTTTCGATGGAAAGGTATCCTGATATTGAGTTTGCGAAAACCCGCGAGCACTAATTAGGTTCGGTTTAGAATAGTTGTTGAAATGGCGGTGAATTCACCGCCATTTTTGTATCTAATGAAATCTAAAAACGGTTCTGGATGTGAATGATGGCGAATTGGATCACAAAAACATGGCAGGTTTATATTCAGTGGTGCGACCGCATGGGGCTGACACCTGAAAATCGTCGTTGTTGTATGCCACGCCTTGAAGATCCGCCATTAGCGGTAAAATGCGCTAAAGCGACTACGGCTGACGAAACTGCATTGCCGCCTGAAGCGCATTCAAACGGCAAATCGACCACAGAGTGAGGTATTTGCAGTGATTGATACCCACGCACATCTAGATTTTGCCGAGTTTGATCTTGACCGTGATACTGTAGTGCAGCGAATGCACAGTGTTGGGGTTAATAATCTGATTATTCCTGGCGTGTCCCCGCAGCACTGGCACAAACAGCTCGCTGTTGCCGCACAATATCAAACCTATTTTGCCCTTGGCATCCATCCTTGGTTTTGCCCAGAGAATGTTGATGCAGGGATCTTAGCATTAACATCTAAAGTTGCCGCGTTGCTCGAATGTCCTCGTTTTGTTGCTATTGGTGAATGTGGCTTAGATAAACTTTATTCCGCTACTTGGCCGCAGCAGTTAGCGTTTTTTGAGGCGCAATTGACGTTAGCTAAATCCGTTAATCTGCCGGTGATTATTCATAGTGTTAAAGCACATCCCGAGGTTTTGGCCTGTTTAAAAAAGTATCAATTGCCTAGAGGCGGTGTGATACATGCTTTTTCTGGCAGTGTTGAGATAGCACAGGAATATATTAAGTTAGGTTTTAAGCTGGGAATTGGTGGTTTGATTATGAATCCCAATGCCAAAAAATTACTCAAAACAGTCACTGAACTCCCACTCGAACACCTCATACTTGAGACTGATTCTCCGGCAATGACGCCGATAAATGTTACTGAAAAACGTAACCAACCCGCTAACCTTGTTCTTTTTATAGACAAAATCGCTACTTTGCAAAAAAAATCAAGTGTTCTAATATCAGAACACTTGATGTCGAATGCTGTGCAACTGTTTGACCTTTAGTTGTTTTTAAATAAACAGGTGTAGGTCGCACTAGCATTCTGCACTAAGCGATTGAAATTAAACTCCAAAAATATGATCAAAACGACGATTTTCGACTTAGGCTCGGGTATAATCTGACTCGGAAATAGGTTGATTAACAACATAATTAAAAAGTGTTAACAATAGGGTGATGGTTAATGGATATATTAATGAGTTTAGTAGGGGTGGTCACCCTACTTGCGATAGGTTTCCTCCTATCGAATAACAAAAAAGCAATTAATTTGCGTACAGTGGGTGGCGCGTTAGCTATTCAGGCCGCTTTCGGTGGTTTTGTACTGTACGTTCCAGTTGGTAAAGATATCCTGAAAAGTGTATCTGATTTTGTGTCAAGTATTATTAGTTATGCACAAAACGGTATCGGTTTCCTGTTTGGTGATTTAGCTAATTTTAAACTTGGCTTCATCTTCGCAGTGAACGTGTTACCCGTTATCGTGTTCTTCTCTTCTCTGATCGCGGTTCTATATTACTTAGGCGTTATGCAGTGGATCATCCGTATCATCGGTGGTGGTTTACAAATAGCATTGGGCACAAGCCGTACAGAATCAATGTCAGCAACAGCTAACATCTTCGTGGGTCAAACTGAAGCTCCTCTGGTTGTTCGTCCATTCATCCCAACTATGACGCAGTCTGAACTGTTTGCGATCATGGTCGGTGGTTTGGCATCAATCGCGGGTTCAGTATTAGCTGGTTACGCGCAGATGGGTGTACCTATCGAGTACTTAGTTGCCGCATCATTCATGGCAGCACCAGGTGGTCTATTAATGGCTAAACTGATGCACCCTGAAACTGAAGTCGCTAAAAATGACATGAGCGATTTGCCAGAAGATCCTGACAAACCAGCTAACGTGTTGGACGCAGCTGCAGCAGGTGCTTCATCTGGTATGCATTTAGCGCTGAACGTAGGTGCTATGTTGTTAGCCTTCGTTGGTTTAATTGCCATGCTCAACGGTTTGCTTGGTTGGCTTGGTGGATGGGTTGGTCTTGAAGGGCTAACACTTGAATTGATCCTCGGTTATGTGTTCATGCCTTTAGCATTCCTTATCGGTGTGCCTTGGAATGAAGCATTAGTCGCTGGTTCTTTCATTGGTCAAAAGATCATTGTTAACGAATTCGTTGCTTACTTAAACTTTGCTCCATACCTGAAAGACATCGCTGATGGCGGTATGGTTGTGGCTGAAACAGGTTTAGCAATGACAGACAGAACAAAAGCGATTATCTCGTTTGCTCTGTGTGGTTTCGCTAACTTGTCATCAATCGCGATTCTGCTTGGTGGTTTAGGTGCAATGGCTCCTAACCGTCGTCATGATTTAGCTACTATGGGTATTCGTGCGGTTATCGCCGGCTCTTTAGCTAACTTAATGAGTGCGACACTTGCTGGTCTGTTCTTAGCTATCTAAGTCAATGAACGGCAGTAGGGGGAAACCCCACTAACTGGGTCCTGACCATGCAGGGCAGGACCTAAGTTAATTCAACCATTTTCCAGTAGTGCCAGTAGTGATTCCTGTAGTGAATAGTTTCTCCAATTGAAAGACACAGAATGCAACTGAGATGTCGCTGTTATTCTGTCTTAAATGTCGCGGGAACACGGTTAAGTTAATTAATCGTAATGCAGAAGTCGCGACTTTGTTCACAATTAAGAATTTTGTGTTTGTGATTTTACGCTAGATTATTGAGATTTTATTTAATCTAGGTAGAATGCGAGCGCCACAAAAAGAACGCTACCCTCGATGGTAGTAAACAAGATAAATGGGGTTGATGATGAAAAACGTTAAAACTTTAGCTTTAGCTGCTACAGCAGTAGCTGCAATCTCTGGCAACGCATTTGCCGCTGATCGTTCTGATATTTATGCCACTGATTATAAGTGGATGCAGTTTAATGCTATGTATGCTGTTAATGAATTACCACGTGGTGATGCTGATGATGGCGGCCATGACTACTTAGAAATGGAATTTGGTGGTCGTAAGGGGATCGTTGATTTATATGGTTATGTAGACGTCTTCAATTTAGCTAACAGCAGCTCAGGTGATAAAACTGGTGGCGATAGCAAGATGTTTATGAAATTTGCGCCACGTTTCTCTTTAGATGCTATTACTGGTAAAGATTTATCTTTTGGCCCAGTACAAGAAGTTTACTTCTCTACTCTGTTCAACTGGGGCGGTGGTGCAATCCAAGGCCAAAGCATTTCTTTTGATGTTGAAGATCATCCAGGTCCACAAAAAATTAATAATCCAGGCGATGTCAATATGTCGTTTTGGGGTATTGGTGCCGATGTAATGGTACCATGGTTAGGCAAAACAGGTATGAACCTGTATGCAACCTACGATTTTAATGCTAAGGATTGGAATGGTTACCAATTCTCTATGAACTGGTTCAAGCCTTTCTATTTCTTCGACAACAAGAGCTTTGTTTCCTTCCAAGGCTATGTTGATTATCAGTTTGGTGCTGATGAAGTAAATAAATACGACTCTAATGGCCAATTTGTAAGTACTACATTTACTTCTAATGGTGGTGCTGCATACTTCGGTCTGCACTGGCATTCAGATAACTATGCGCTTGGTTACGGCCTGAAAGCATATAGCGATGTTTATTTGCTGAAGGATGAAGGCACATTTGGTTTAGAGACCAAAGGTTTTGCTCACTACTTCACTGCAACTTACAAGTTCTAATCTCTTGTAATCATTGCTTGTTGGAGCCGCATTATGCGGCTCCATCTTTGTTTTACCATGAGTCTTTATCTAAGCCTATTAGGCTAACAAGTGGGTTTATATAAAGGTTTGTGTTTTTCTCGCGCTAAAATGGATTTTTCGCGGAAAAGTAGGTGCAAGATTTTATTCGTATCCTCTCTTCCGGTCTTCAAGGATTCAAGTCGTGGTCACTTATAAGTTATTTTAAGTGTCAGGATGCCTATTGTTCTTTATGACTTAGGCAAGATTGAATACCTACAACAAGGTAGTTTGTACAAGCAAATTACTCGGCACCGCCTGAAGGCCCGGCCATATAAAAATAATCAAAATAATGCCACCTCTCAAGCGTTGCTTTTATGCGACTGATTTCTATTCATTTAATTTTTATTTTGGAGAGCTATTATGACTGATTTAAAAAAAGCAGCACAACGCGCCATTGAGTTGATGGACTTAACGACTTTGAATGATGACGACACAGATCAAAAAGTGATCGACCTGTGCCACAAAGCGAAAACGGCTGCGGGCAATACTGCCGCTATCTGCATTTACCCACGTTTCATCCCGATTGCACGCAAGACGTTAGATGAAATTGGTGCTGAAGATATCCAAATTGCCACTGTGACTAATTTTCCCCATGGCAATGATGACATTGCCATTGCTGTGCTAGAAACTCGCGCTGCCGTTGCCTATGGTGCTGACGAAGTTGACGTGGTATTCCCATACCGCGCACTGATGGAAGGCAATGAAACAATTGGTTTTGAATTAGTTAAAGCCTGTAAAGAAGCCTGTGGTGAAGTCTTGTTAAAAGTCATCATCGAATCTGGCGTGTTAGCTGATCCTGCGCTTATCCGCCGTGCATCTGAGCTTTCAATCGATGCAGGTGCTGACTTTATTAAAACCTCTACTGGTAAAGTGCCTGTAAACGCCACACTCGAAGCGGCTGAAATCATGTTAACTGTGATCAGCGAGAAGAATACCCAAGTAGGCTTCAAGCCTGCCGGTGGTGTGCGTGATGCTGCACAAGCAGCTGAATTCCTCGGTGTTGCTGAGCGTATTTTAGGTGCTGATTGGGTTTCACCACGTACCTTTAGATTTGGTGCTTCAAGTTTACTAAACAGCTTGTTACACACACTAGAATTAGCTGATACGCCTAAGCCGACTCAAGGCTATTAATTGCAAACTATCGCTGATTAATACTATCAGCGTATAGCGAGCCTAATTAAGTGTGACCTAAATCTATTTGGCAAACTCAAAACTTCGATAGTATGAACTTGTAATATTGCTACAGTTTTGATGTTTCATTGCAAAGATAAGCACTAGCGACAGGGTTGTTAGTGCCTATCTTGGAGGCAGTATCATGTTTCTAGCTCAAGAGATTATTCGTAAAAAACGTAATGGTTTAGCGCTAAGTTCCGCAGAAATACAGTTCTTTGTTCAAGGTATCACTACTAACGCAGTGTCCGAAGGCCAGATCGCGGCATTAGGCATGGCTGTGTACTTTAATGACATGAATATGGATGAAAGAATCGCTTTAACAACAGCGATGCGTGATTCTGGCACTGTACTTAATTGGCAGTCATTGGGACTCAATGGCCCTGTTATTGACAAGCACAGCACTGGCGGTGTGGGCGATGTGATTAGCCTCATGCTCGGCCCTATGGCTGCGGCTTGTGGCGGTTATGTGCCTATGATTTCTGGGCGCGGCCTAGGTCATACGGGCGGCACGCTCGATAAGTTTGATGCCATTCCGGGTTACCAAACTGAGCCTTCAAGTGAATTGTTCCGTAAAGTGGTTAAAGAAGTCGGAGTGGCGATTATTGGCCAAACGGGCGATCTCGTTCCTGCCGATAAACGCTTCTATTCTATCCGCGATAATACCGCCACCGTTGAATCCATTTCCCTCATCACAGCATCGATTCTGTCTAAGAAATTAGCCTGTAATTTAGATGCGCTGGCGATGGACGTGAAAGTTGGTAGCGGCGCTTTTATGCCAACCTATGAGGCATCGGAAGAATTAGCTCGCAGTATCGCCGCCGTTGCTAATGGCGCGGGCACTAAAACGACAGCTTTGCTTACCGATATGAATCAAGTGCTTGCATCTTGTGCAGGTAACGCGGTTGAAGTGAAAGAAGCCATCGATTTTTTAACGGGTGCTTACCGTAACCCGCGTTTATATGAAGTCACTATGGGTCTTTGTGCTGAGATGCTGCTCCTTGGCGGTCTTGCAAGCAATGAAGCCGATGCTCGCGCTAAACTGAATCGTGTACTCGACAATGGCCGCGCTGCAGAACTCTTTGGCAAGATGGTGTCGGGTCTTGGTGGTCCGGTTGATTTTGTTGAAAACTACAGTAAATACCTGCCGCAGTCACAAATTATTCGTCCCGTCTTTGCCGATATGCAAGGTTATGCCTATAGCATGGATACCCGTGAATTAGGTTTAGCGGTTGTGACCTTAGGTGGCGGCCGCCGTAAGCCCGGCGATGCACTAGACTATAGTGTTGGCTTAACCCAAGTGTGTGCCCTAGGCGATAAAGTGGATTCATCGACGCCGATTGCCGTTATCCATGCACAATCTGAAGCCGCCTTCGCGGAAGCGGAACTCGCGGTGAAAAAAGCGATTCACATTGGTGAAACCGCTCCAGAAAAAACACCTGAGATCTATGCCTATATTCGTGCATCGGATCTTTAAGGAAGAATTATGAAACGTACCATTATTATGATGTTGGACTCCTTTGGAGTCGGTGCTTCTGCTGATGCAGCAAGTTTTGGTGATGTCGGTTCCGATACCTTTGGCCATATTGCTAAAGTATGCGCCGAAGGCAAAGCCGATATTGGCCGTGAAGGCCCGCTGAAATTACCTAACTTAGCGCGCTTAGGTTTAGGCCATGCAGCGATGGAAAGTACTGGCGCCTTTGCCCCCGGTTTTGGCGATAATGTTGAGCTGATTGGTGCTTATGGTCATGCACAAGAGTTAAGTTCGGGTAAAGATACGCCGAGCGGTCACTGGGAGATGGCGGGCGTGCCCGTACTATTCGAGTGGGGTTATTTCAGCGAGCATCAAAATTCTTTTCCTAAAGAACTGACGGATAAGATCTTAGCCCGTGCAGGTCTGGATGGATTCTTAGGTAATTGCCATGCCTCAGGTACAACTATTTTAGAAGAGTTAGGCGAAGAGCACATGCGCTCTGGCAAGCCTATTTTCTACACCTCTGCTGATTCAGTATTCCAAATCGCTTGTCATGAAGAAACCTTCGGTTTAGACAATCTCTATCGTCTTTGCGAAATAACCCGTGAAGAGTTAGAGCCTTACAACATAGGTCGCGTCATTGCCCGTCCATTTGATGGTACTGGTCCAAGTGATTTTGCCCGTACTGGCAATCGTAAGGATTATTCGCTCGCGCCACCTGCAAAAACTGTACTCGATAAGCTGAAAGAGGCTGGCGGTGAAGTAGTGAGTGTGGGCAAGATTGCCGACATTTATGCTTACTGTGGTATCACTAAAAAAGTGAAGGCGAACGGCTTAGAAGCACTTTTCGATGCGACCTTAGCCGAAGTGAAATCTGCGGGTGATAGCACTATAGTGTTTACTAACTTCGTTGATTTCGACTCTCACTACGGTCATCGCCGTGATGTTGCTGGCTACGCCAAAGGGCTGGAATATTTCGATGCCCGTTTGCCTGAAATGCTCGCATTATTAGGTGAAGACGATCTGCTGATTTTAACGGCGGATCACGGTTGCGATCCAACATGGCAAGGCACTGATCATACCCGTGAATATGTGCCAGTATTAGCTTTTGGCGCTGGATTGAAAGCGGGATCGCTGGGGCGTCGTAACAGCTTTGCCGATATCGGCCAATCTATTGCGAGCCACTTTAAGCTTGAACCTATGGCCTATGGCGAATCGTTCCTTTAGGCAAATTAGCATTTATTTCGATTTGGCGGCTGACATTTGCCGTCAGTAAACAAAGACTTAAGTCTTAATAAAATAAACAGGGGTTATTTCGATGGCAACACCACACATTAATGCTGTAGAGGGCGCATTCGCTGAGACAATGCTGTTTCCAGGCGATCCATTACGTGCAAAATATATTGCTGAAACATTCTTAGAAAATGTTGAGCAAGTGACTGATGTTCGAAACATGCTAGGTTTTACTGGTACTTACAAAGGTAAGCGTATTTCAGTAATGGGTTCTGGCATGGGTATTCCTTCATGCTCTATTTATGCAACTGAATTAATTCGTGATTACGGCGTTAAGAACCTGATCCGTGTGGGTACTTGTGGTGCGATCAGCACTGACGTTAAAGTACGTGACGTGATCATCGGTATGGGTGCATGTACTGACTCAGCGGTTAACCGTTTACGTTTTAAAGGCCAAGATTTTGCCGCTATCGCTAACTATGAGCTGATGAATGCGGTTATCGAATCTGCGAAAGTTCGTGGCACTAAAGTTCGCGTAGGTAACATTTTCTCTGCGGACCTGTTCTACACTCCTGATCCACAAATGTTTGACGTGATGGAGAAGATGGGCGTATTAGGCGTAGAAATGGAAGCGGCGGGTTTGTACGGCGTTGCCCATGAGTTTGGTGCGCGTGCCCTGTGCGTTGTGACTGTATCTGACCACATCCGCACCGGTGAAAAGACTTCTGCAGAAGAACGTCAAACCACATTCAATGACATGATCATCATGACATTAGAAGCGGCGATTACACTGTAACTGTTACGCTGTAAGAGTGTGCTACTGAAAAAGGGTTCGCAATGCGAACCCTTTTTTATGCCAATTTTTAGCGGCTGTTCTATTCGACTTTGTTATTAATGGTTTGGTTATTAGAAATTGCTTGTTTATGGCTTATCTAGAGCTTAGCTATCAATAGATTAGTGATTTACCTTATCTATCGAAATAGATATTAACCTGTTGAATCTGTGTCGAGATCACTTGGTTCACTGGGTGTTTTTGGCGTCGAGGTTTCGGCCGCAGCGGCTGTTGCTTTAGTCGCGTGTTTTACCCGACGGACACTTTTCACTTTAGGTTTAACCTTAACAGGTGCCGCTTGTTCCGCATCGTTTGCCGCGTTTTCAACTGCTGTATTATCCTGTAATTCCAATGATTTTTTTGACGTTTTTTCGGCCTTAGTTTGCACGCTGGTCTGAGTGAGCTTATCGGTATTTGCCTCTGTCACTGCTTTTGGCGCCTTAGTGGGTTTAGCCGCTTTTTCTTGTGGGTTATCAGTGGTCGACACCAGTTGATCTTCGGTTAGCTCTTGCGCCAAACCATCATTAACACTTTCTGATGGCTCTTCAGCTATGGATCGTTTCTCAGGTTTTTTCGGCGCTTGACGCAACTTAACCCGAAAGCGGCGGCGGTCGAAGTCGGCACGTTTGAAAGACAAAGAGCGTGAAAGCAACATACCAATCAAGCCTGCAACCAGCAGCATGATTTGTTGTTGCTCCATGTTTAAATTATGGGCTTCTTTGATTTCATTGAAAAATAACTTGGTATCAAGCCTGACTTCGACATAACCTAGATTTTTCCCTTCTTGGATCACGGGCTCTACATAGGGAGGATATTTGCTTAGCAGCAAATTCATTTCTTCCGAGTCAGGATCAACTACATCCTTAGTGATGCTTTGAGCGAAGGATAGCCGCATGCCTTGGTCACTGAAGATGGCGGCGGACATCACCTTAGGATCTTCCACTAAAGCGCTGGCGAGCCATTGCAACTGCTCATCATTTTGCAGTTGTAGCGCGGGTGCTGCACCATAAGCAGTTTGCTGTACCAGTAATCTGGCCATCTTTTGAGTTTGGGACTTTAGAAGCAACTGACCTTGTAGTAGGCTTGTCTGCCATAATTGCACTAAGCCGAATATTAAGGCGAAGGCGGCGGCAATTTGGATCAGTCTACTGATTTTATGGCTTTTCTTTAGCCCTTTAAGATATAACACTTTGACCCTTAAAATGTAGAGCGCTTGCCTAATCATAATTGATTCTGAGTGAGCCCGATAGTTGGAGAATTTAAGTCCGATGGAAAGCTTGAACCAAGATGCGCTTTTTTTGTGGTTAGTCTCTGACCATTCCCCAAGGTTTGAACACCAAGGGCAAGTGTTTGAACGTTATCAAGAGTCAGCATATCCCGCTGGTGTTTCACGTGTGCGAATTATTTATCAAGATGCCGCGGTAGAGGGCGCAATATCGGCCTGGATTGCGGCATTGCCTTCGTCTGATGTTATCGGTATTTCACATATCGAACGCCAAGTCGGCTTACATTGTATCGAGTTGGCACTGGTAAATTTGCCTTCTCAGGCGCAGTTAGTAGCATTCCCGCAGTCTTTGGCTGAACTGCATGTCATCAATTTTGATTTACCTCGTTTGAACCATCCCGGCTTATTAGTGATGGACATGGACTCCACGGCGATTCAGATTGAATGTATTGATGAATTAGCGGCCATGGCGGGTGTTGGCGAGCGCGTGGCGGCGATTACTGAACGTGCTATGCAAGGTGAGCTAGATTTTGAGCAGAGTCTGCGTCAGCGCGTGGCACAGCTTAAGGGCGCCGATGCCAGTATTATCACGACCTTGTGCGACAACTTGCCTTTAATGCCTGGGCTTGAGTCCATACTGTTAGAACTTAAATCCCATGACTGGCGTTTAGTGGTGGCATCTGGCGGCTTTACGCCTTTTGTGGGTCATTTAAAACAGCTTCTAAGCTTAGATGCGGCCTTTGCTAATGAGTTAGTCATCACTGATGGCAAACTCGCGGGTGAAGTGACGGGTAAAGTCGTGGATGCGCAGTTTAAGGCGGATGTGGTTGAGCGTTGCAGTGAGCAGTGGGACATTCCCAAAGGTCAAAGCGTCGCTATCGGCGATGGCGCCAATGATATCCCTATGGTGATGGCAGCGGATTTTGGTATCGCTTTCCATGCTAAACCTAAGCTGGCAGCGGCGGCGGATGCCAATATTCGCCACCTCGACCTGCGCGTTTTACCTTATCTGTTGCAAATCTAGGTTATTCATTTATTTGAAATATGAGTCGAGATGAAAGCCTAAATCAGGGCTGAGTTAGAGTAATGACTCTTGTCTTTTATTGATGAGCTGGTAGTTTAGGGAGATTGATAAACTACCAGTGACTCATTTTGACTCAGCTCGCTCAAGGCTCAACATCACCCATTTCACAGTCTTCAATCTTTCTGCAGTACCGCGATGGCCAACTGCATCTACGTCAGTTATTACCGTCGGTGCCTGATTTTTCTAAGACGCCTATTCTCATGCTCCATGGTGCCATGTCTAACGGTCGGGTGTTCTATAGCCAAAGTGGCCGTGGCCTAGGTTGTTTTTTGGTTAAGGCGGGATTTGTGGTGTATGTGTTGGATACCGCTGGCAGAGGGCTCAGTTTGCCGAAAATCGATCGGGATTTTACCTTAGGGCAAGGTGAAGTGATCCGCGAGCAATTACCTTTAGTGCAGCAGGCGATTCTCGAGTTACATCAAAAAGCCTGCCAAGAACAGGCGGCTAAGCATGATTGCAAAATCGTGCCGCCTTCGCAGGTGCATTGGTGCGCCCATTCATGGGGCGGGGTGTTAATGGCGAGCAGTCTGGCCCGTTATCCTGAGTTACAACAAAGTGTTCGTTCATTGCTGACCTTCGGTAGCAAGCGGACGATTCGGGTTAAATCCTTCAAAAAGTGGTTAATGGTTGATGTTTTTTGGAATCGTTTAGCGCCAGGTTTAGCTATGGGCCAAGGTTACCTTGCTGCCGATAAGCTGCGCATCGGTATGGACAATGAGAGTCGCGCCTCATTAGTTCAAAGTATCGATTGGGTGCGAGGAGATTGGCTCGATCACGACGATGGATTTGATTATGCGAAAGCGGCAACATTCGCTAATTGGCCACCAGCTTGGTTTATCTCAGGGCAGAGCGATACTGTGCTTGGGCATCCAGAAGATGTGGCTGATATGGTCGCAGAGTGCGGCTTTAAACGGGTGAAATCAACGCTTCTTTCTAAGGATAATGGTTTTAAACATGATTATGGTCATGCCGATATGCTGACGCATATAGATGCTAGCAGTGATCATTTTCCTAAGATTAGGGATTGGTATTTAAGTTTTGATCTGGCGGTATTAAACAATTAAGACTGTTTTTTATGGATTGCAGGGTATCTTAGTTCAACCTCTTGGGTAATATCTAACAGTTCACCGACACCAATTATCCGCCATAACTGTTCTTCTAATTGTTTAGCTTTATGGTTTGCATGAATATTAATGTATTCCAATTCGCGACGCAGATAACTCATGTCTGGCTTTTCAGTCGCACCTCGGTAAACGCGTAGGGCGAGGAATCGGCCTAACGCTTTGCTCTGATTGATAAAGGTTATCTGAGCATCCACATCACCGACTTCTGTGGCTGAAGTGCATTTCAAAAAGATTTTGCCACGAGATTGACGTATCAACTGGACAAACACTTCAATGAAATCCATATCTTGCTGGGGTTTCATCTGGCGAATAGGTTCGAGGATATCCCGCTTAAAGAATCCATCCTTTAGCAGCGGTGCTAAATTATATTGCAGAGTATCTGACGTGCCAGCGGCAAAAATATCGCTGATCTCATCCTGTTGTGTACCTACGCCTAAACACGCGACTTGAGCCGATTTTGTCGTTTTTTCAACAAAGTAGGGCACAGAATGCAAATCATGCATCAAAATATTTTTTAAACCATCGGCAAGTTCATTCGCTTCACTATTGTTCTCAGTCAGTTGTTCTAACTTTTCCTTATTATGGGCAATCAGTTTATTTAAAAACTCGACCCCCACATGGGGTGTATGGCCCATGACTGCGGTTAAATGCAGTGTTACACCATTCTTACGGGTGCGCACTAAACGGTAAGGGAGATTATCTAACTGTGTTTTCCCCGCAATGGTTTGTAGTTTAGGGAAGCTTAACAGTAGAGGTTTATTCGATGAGAACTCTGTCGGATTGTCTAAGGTTAATTGCATGCCACGGCTAGAAATATCTAAAGTAATGCCCGTGGCTTTTAGCTTGTCTTGCGTCACGTTGACTAAGGTTTTAAAGGCGAAACGAGCCTCTTGGCGTCGCTCGCTAAACTGCATGGAAACTAACTTAATTTGATTGGCGGTTAATCGTTGTTGACCAAAGGTTTTAAGGGCATTGGCATTACTGTTGTCTTGCCAGGCTTTGTAATGCCCTCTGGCATCTTCATTGCTGATATCGATGAGCTGCAGTAAATGACTAAACTGCGATAACTGCTGTTCGACCAGTGGGCTGAATTTAGCCTCATCGCCCGGCAGGGTTGCGCGGCGATAGCCCTTATCATGATAAATTTTATCTTGGGTAACTTTAAAGATCCGCCAGCTAGGTTTGGTCGATGCAAAGCCTAGGAATAAAGGCATCATGCCCTTAGCTTTAAGCTCCGCTAAGGTGGCAGAGTAAAAATATAAGCAGCCTTGGGCATTATAGGTAAAGCTAAAAAATAGCCCGTGGTCGGGATTTTCTGGATGACTCAGCAATGCCGATACTCGGCTTGGGGTCAGCATGGCTGGTAATTGGCTGACATCATTTTCATCTTGAAAGTAATGCACTATCTGTTGGTTGTCACGGCTGAGCAGCATGTGACTCAAACCTTGGGTTTGAGTATTGAAATACAAAGGCAAGTGGGGCAGGTGAGGTAAATAATGGCGTTCAAATCCGAGTCCTGTTGCACTCACTATCACATCATTGACATCTACCTTGTAACGCAGTTTATAGCCGCGGATTAAATTGCCGAGCATTTCACTTAAGGCTTCACTGCCACCAAGGCGTTTGAGCCTTAGCCAAATATATTCGCCATTGGTTTGGCTATCGACAATCTGATAATCCACGCCGAGCTGGAGATCGGGATAGTAAAACTCTTCACTGAGTTCCAGTAACTTAACTTTGAGTGGTTGGTCGAGATCGAAGGGATGATTGGCGGCGAGGCGAATACGGGCACCGCCGATAGATAAATCTGCCGTGATCCCAGGTACTTCACCTCGACCGGATTGTGATGCCGCAATGCGAATACTGTAATTCATCCGCTCCTCAGCGCGGTTGAAATAACTGCCTAATACTACGCCTGGCACCATAAAAGGTTCTGGTTCGGCGGCTTCAACCTGAGTCACACCTTGGCGTAATTTTACCCGACGCTGTTGATGGGCATTGAGCACATATTCATACACACCTAAGGTATATTGGTTGCGAAACAGTGACATGGCCTCATGCATACTGCTTTTGGCTGGCTCATCTAAAAAATGTCGCTGTTGACCTAACATGACTTCAGTACAAGGAAGCTCTGATTTATCCCTGAGATCGATAATTCGGGTGCAAGGCGAAGCCAAACGACTCAATTCCATTTTCACAAGAAAACGGGTCGAATTGGTTTCATCTATCGTCAGCTGCTGAAAAATCTCTTGGAAGTTAGGTTCCATGAGTAACGGCTTGAGCTGTTCGATGAGTGCACTGTGGTTATCTAGACTCATGTAGGGTTCTTTTCTAATGCTGATTTTATGCCGTGCTGTGTTAGTCTTATGTCGGCAGTATTCATCGTTACTTAAATTGATTTTATACAGATTTTAATAAGTTATGGCAAAGAATAAAACGGCGTACGTATGTAATGAGTGTGGACAAGACTTTCCCCGTTGGCAAGGGCAATGCAGTGCTTGTCAGGAATGGAATACGATTACTGAGGTCAGGCTCGGTGCGGCTTCTCCTGGGCGCAGCACTAAGTTTGTCGGTTACGCTGGTGCGAGCAGCAATGAAGTGAAGACATTAGATCAAATCGATCTTAATGCTCTGCCGCGAATATTGAGTCATTTCGGGGAGTTAGACCGAGTGCTCGGTGGCGGAATCGTGCCAGGTTCTGCCATTTTGATTGGCGGTCATCCAGGCGCGGGTAAGAGTACGCTTTTATTGCAAACCCTGTGTCATCTGGCCGAGCAAATGCCTGCACTCTATGTCACAGGTGAAGAATCCTTGCAGCAAGTGGCCATGCGCGCCCATCGCCTTGGTTTACCAACCAATAAACTGCGGATGTTGTCTGAAACCAGCGTTGAACAAATTTGCGAAGTGGCCCTCAAAGAATTACCAAAGGTCATAGTGGTTGATTCGATTCAAGTGATGCACATGAGCGATGTGGCATCGAGCCCAGGCAGTGTGTCGCAAGTACGTGAATCCGCCTCTTACTTAACGCGTTTTGCGAAGGAAAATGGTATTGCCGTGATCATGGTCGGCCATGTGACTAAAGATGGTAGTCTGGCAGGGCCTAAGGTATTGGAGCATTGTATTGACTGTTCAGTGATGTTCGAAGGCGATAGCGATAGTCGTTATCGCACCTTGCGTTCCCACAAAAACCGTTTCGGTGCGATCAACGAGTTAGGCGTATTTGCCATGACAGAGCGCGGCTTAAAAGAAGTCGCCAATCCTTCGGCAATTTTCCTTTCCCGTGGTGAAGAAGAATCTTCTGGCTCGCTTGTTATGGTGGTCTGGGAAGGCACGCGGCCGCTACTGGTGGAACTGCAAGTGTTGGTGGATAACTCGGCCATGTCTAACCCGCGGCGCGTGGCGGTGGGTATGGATGCTAACCGTTTAGCTATGCTGCTTGCCGTGATGCACCGCCACGGCGGTTTACAGATGTCGGATCAGGATGTGTTTGTGAACGTGGTGGGCGGCGTGAAAGTGACAGAAACCAGTGCCGACTTAACGTTACTCTTGGCTATGGTATCGAGTTTTCGCGGTGATATTTTGCCTAGCGATTTAGTGGCCTTTGGTGAGGTCGGGTTGTCCGGTGAAATTCGTCCTGTGCCCAATGGGCAAGAGCGATTAGTTGAAGCCGCTAAACATGGTTTTAAGCGCGCCATCGTGCCTAAGGCCAATGTGCCGAAAAAGCCTCCTGCGGGAATGGAGGTCGTGGGTGTGTCTAAGTTATCTGAAGCGCTAGAAGCGATTTAGCATCAAACGCTCTCAAGCGAGATAAACGCCCGCAAGCAAAACAGCGCCATTAGGCGCTGTTTGTGTTTATGAGCGAGTGTTTTAATCTGTGATATTGTGTTTTTCGATAAACAACATAAGTTCGCGATTCAGCAAGGAAGCATCGCCTAAGTTAAGCTCCACCATACGTTTTAGGTGGCTGATACTGTCGACGTCGATAAAGTTACACTTCAAGCCTAATTGGGCATTTTTTTGATGGACCAACTCAGTTTCCATACGGATCTCTATGTCAGATTCGGGCAAGATAAAGCTGAGGGTAATAGCATCACCCGAGTGAATAAAATTTTGCGGCTCTTCGACCAGGGCACCATTTAGACTCAAATCGAGAATGGTTGTCTCCCACTGTGCAACACCTTGTTGTAGATGTGCATTCGTGGCAAATAGAATCCGCGAAAACTTGCGCCTTTCGTCCATACCCAATCCTTTTTCTTTCATAGTCTGCTAAGTGTAGTCCCATCAGTGTCCCTAAGCATATGTCATATTGATGTGACTGTAAAAGCAGAGCAATTTTTTGTTCAATAAAGCTACCGAGATCGCATATTTAACCTTTCACTCATATGCAAATATGAAAAAGTATGAATAATTCACGTAAGTAAAATAAGAGAAATTGAAAATGGCTTACAGTGTGCTGGTTGTCGACGATGAAGCGGTTATCCGTGCGCGATTAAAGGGATATTTTGAAAAGGAAGGTTATCGCGTCGTTGAGGCGGCCGATGGCGAGCAGATGTGGTACGAGTTTAATCGCCAACATATCGATTTGATCATGCTAGATATCAATTTGCCCGGTGTCGATGGTTTGAGCCTGACCCGTGAGCTGCGCAGCCGCTCCCATGTGGGCATAATTCTGGTCTCTGGGCGGGATGAATCTATCGACAAAATCGTTGGTCTCGAAATGGGCGCCGATGATTATGTGACTAAACCTTTCGAGCTGAGGGAGTTGCTGGTTAGGGTTAAAAACCTTCTATGGCGGATTTCCCTTGTGAAGCAAGCCGAGCTGGCGGTCGCCGAAGAATTATCCCAACCGGACGATGTGTTAAGTTTCGAAGGTTATCAACTCGAACTCAACAGCCGTAAATTACGCCATGGCGATGTGTTGATCAAACTCACCAAAGCGGAATTTGAGTTACTGGTCGCATTTGCTCTGCATCCGCAGCAGGTCTTATCCCGTGAGCGTTTAATGCAGCAAACCAGTCACCGTAATCTGGATGTCAATGACAGAACCATAGATGTGATCATTCGCCGCCTTCGCAATAAACTCGACACTGAATTGTTTGTCACTGTTCATGGGGAAGGTTATTTATTTGCCGCTAAAGTGGACGATTAATGCGAGTGAGGTCGCACTTGGTACAGAGGGTAAAAGTCGGCCTCCGCTAGACTGAAATCTAATTGAGACAAAGTGTTAGAGGATGATGTTCGCTTGATGATCGCAGGGCCTATATCGCCAAATGGCTGAGCGCCTTCGAGTTGTTTCACTGTAACATCAATGGCGAGTTTTCCCTGTAATACGACTAGATCATCATTACTGTAGATGACTTTTTCCCGTTTGAGCCCACGCACAATGGCGGGGGACAAGTAACTGCTTACTAGCTTGACTCTGTTACTTAATCCCTTTTGTTTCAAGGTACTAATGGCGGCCTCAATCGCCACTGCGCTGCCGAGAATATAATCTGGCTGCTGAGCTTTAAGTAGCATCTGCAACTGGTCACGATACAAATTGCGATTATTATCGGCGTGCTGAATGGCACTAATCTTGACTTGGCTCCCTTCAAGCGCCTGACGTATACCTTGCTCAACTAAATCAGTGCCACCTAAGTTTTCTGGTCCGGCTAAGAGTGCCAAATTTGCCGTTTGTTGCGGATGTTGTGATGTTGCATCGGCTTTGATGAAGTTACCCGCCAGTAGCCCCATTTGATACCAGTTGACGCCAATATGAGTTTTGACTTGGTCGCTATTAAGTTTATTGACTAGGGCTAACACGGGTTTAGTCAGTGGCGCGGTAAATTGGGCAAGTAAATTAGGGCTGACTGAGCCCAGTAAGATGGCATCATAGTCGCCTTGCATACAGCTTTGCAGCTGAGCCAGTTGTTTATCTTTATGGTAATAACTGCCTGCTTCGAAGAGATCGAGTGAGACGCCAAGTGCTTTCGCATGTTGGATCAGTCCATAATCAATGCCAATCCAGTAGGCATCTTTAAGGTGTGGAACTAGGGCGCAGATCCGCCAAGGCTTTTGAGCTTTTGTCAGCGGTAAGTAGTTTAATGTTTGGGATTGCTGGATTTTGACATTGAATGGCGTGCGCTGCTCTAATGGCCAAGTGAGGGTTTCACTTGTCGCATAGCCTGAAAACACGAGGCCAAATGTGGCGAGTGTGAACAATCGTTGCCAATATTTTCGCATCATCCCGTATTATCCGCTAAGCATAATCTTGGATGGCATTGTAACAGTTTAAGGAAGATGTGTGGCTCCTTTATCTTTATCGCGAACCAGTTTAACCGGTCGATTAATGCTCGCCTTCAGTGTGTTAGGCGTATTGCTGATGCTGCTTGTTAGCTTAGGTAGCTTGAGTCTACATTGGCTAAAACAGGCCGATAGATACTTGTACGAAGAGTCACTCCCCGCATCCCAAGCGGCGAGGCAGCTAGTGCAAGCTTCTAATGCCTTGTCCGATGGTGTGCAGCAGTTAGGGCGGGTAGAAGATGAGCGTCAACGGGAGTTTATTGGTCGTAAACTGAGCCTTGAAAGTGTCAATATGTTTAATGGCATCAAAACCTTAACTATATTGGATGTTAACGAAGGCCAAAATCTTAACCAGCTGGCCGAACAAATCATCAGCCAATTAACCTCACTGGGCAAAAGTGTGGGTAGGCGTTTGACCATGGGCGATGAACTGCAGCTTAAGGCCCATGATTTGTCCATCGCCGCAGGACATGCCTCCGAATTACTTCAATCTGAGCTCGCCGTCGTGAATTCTGCCATCTTGGCGAAGTTGAGTCAGGCCTATCCTGATATGGCAGGCGCGAAGCGCAGCGGCCGATTACTCGACGATGTGATTGAGGGCGAACTTGATATTCAAGAGCAGCTCAATCGTGCCCTTAAGTTAGTTCATCAAATTGCCTTGTTAAGTCAGTTATTTGAATCCTCCGAATTGCAGTCAGAATTGCAATTAAGTGTGCCGAATTTGCTGGCGACGTTTGCAAGCACGAATCCTTCCCCGAGTTTTACGCTTCCTGAGCCTGAGATGGCGACGGCAATGGACAGGGCGCTTGCCCATAAGACGGATTCAGCGCTTGCTTCGAGTGACATCAATATCGATTTGATGGCACTCGATAATGTGCCCGAGATAATTCGCGATCCGGGGCGTTTGCAGGCGTTAAAAACCGAATTAGCAGTGTTAGCGCACACACCACAAATCATTAAATTACAGCGGGAATTAAGCCAAACACTGCAGCAGCAACAGCGTCAGCAGCAAGAATTAGCCGAAAAACTTTATGGACTCAATACGCTGGTGGATAGAGCCCTAAATCAACAGCAACAACAGGCTGAATTAGCACGTAGTGATTATCTACACCAATTGTCCCTTGCTAGGCTTGGGCTTTGGGGCACAGGTGCCTTGATGTTTGTGGTAATTGGCTTTGTGATCTATCGAGTCATTTATCGCGGTATCGCCCTTAGGTTAAATCAGGCGACCGAGGCTATGTCCCGCTTGAGCTTAGGTGACACGGACGTGAGTTTAGAGGCCCACGGGGATGATGAACTGACTGCGATGGCAAATGCTATCGAAGCCTTCAAGCGTAAAACTGCCCATAATCTTAAATTACAGGCTGATTTACGTCAGGTGGCAGATGAGTTGACCGAGCATAAAAAGGCGTTGGAGCAAACGGTTGCTGCCCGTACGCAAGAGCTGGCCGATACCAATAATCGCCTCGATGCCGAAGCTAAGGGCCATGCTAAAGCAAGGCAAATAGCTGAAGAGGCTAGTCAGGCAAAATCCCAATTCCTTGCGACCATGAGCCACGAAATTCGTACGCCTCTCAACGGTTTACTCGGTACATTAACTTTGCTCGGTCACAGTGAACTACCACCAGCGCAGCAGCAAATGTTAGCGCTATCGCAATATAGCGGCACTTTATTGCAAACCGTGTTGAACGACATTTTGGATTTTTCGCGCCTTGAACAAGGGAAACTCAGCCACGAGCCAAGGCCGACCGATATCAATACCTTGCTCGATGAAGTGCTGGCGATCATGGTTGCGGGTGCAAATTTAGCTGGGCTCAGCCTCAAAATGAACAAGCCTAAGTTACCAAGCTGCATCAATATCGATGGGCCTAAGTTGCGCCAAGTATTGTTCAACCTAATCGGCAATGGCATTAAATTTACGCAAGAGGGCTGCGTGACGCTAACTGTGAGTCTGCAAGGCACTCAACTGTCTTTTGTTGTGCAGGACACGGGCGTTGGTATTGTGCCTGCGGCACTTGATAAACTTTTTGTGCCCTACAGTGCTTTACCTAATCAAGGTCGCAGTCGCGGCACGGGTTTAGGGCTCGCCATTTGTAAGCAATTGGTTGAGTTAATGGATGCTAGCGGCCGCGGGATTTGGGTTAAAAGTCAGCCAGGAAAAGGCAGTGAGTTTGGTTTTGAACTCGCCTTTAATGAATGCGATATGACCAATACCAAAGCGGTAAAAGAGAGGGTGTTAGTGCCAGCTCGCCAAGTGATGGTGGTAGAAGACAATAAAGTGAATGCTATGGTGGCGCAGGGATTTTTAGCGCACTTAGGTCACAAGTCAGTTCTTGCTGTCAGTTGCCAACAGGCGCTTGAATTTGTTGAGTCTAGCGGCGTGGTTTTCGATGCTGTGATGCTGGATATTCAGCTCAGTGATGGCACTGGAATCGATTTATTGCCGCAGTTAAAAATGTTGATTGCCAATCCTAGTGTGAAATTTGCAGCCTTTACCGCCCAAATGCAGAGCGAGGATTTACAGCATTACCGCGAGGCGGGATTTGATGCTGTATTGGCTAAGCCTCTAAGTCTACAAACCCTTACAGAATGGCTTGGTGTTGCGGTTTCTCCCTTGTCTGCATCCATTTCATCATCGACCGTGAATGACCTGTTATCTGCGCCGCTTCAAGTCACAACGGAAGCTAAGATTGCAACGACAATAGCGGATGTCGATGATGAGCCGTTATTAGATCTCAAGCAGTTAGCGCAGGATAAGGATGTACTCGGCAGCGAAGCTATGATGTCTATGCTCGATCTTTTTAGTGATTCGAGTCGTGAGCAGCTTGCCAAACTGTCTCTAGCTAATCCCAAGGAAGAGGTCGCCAAATTGCTGCACGGGCTTAAGGGCAGCAGTGCCAGTATGGGATTGATAGCGTTAGCTAAATTATGTAAGGAGTTAGAGCTGGCGCTAAAAGCCAGTGCAAATAAAGACAGTGTAGATAAAGCCAGTGCAAATAACGCGTTGGAGCTTAGTGAATTTCAACGCCTTGAGTCTTGCTGGCAGACATCGATTGCCGCCTTGAGCCAATGGTTAGCTGCACAAAACGACTGAACTTGCCTGCTTATAAAACCACCTGCTCATCAACCTATTGGATAGCGTTAGCCTAAAGATAAGTCGTTCTAGAATGTTTAGCTAATTATCGCCTAAGCGGGTTCAAGCTGTGCGATATCTTGCTTAACCCAAGCTAAGGTGAGTGTGGCAACGGCACTATAAAAACCGTTTTTATCGCATTGAGTGAGTTGGTTAATAAATTTTGCTAACCAAGAGTCGATGCAGGTTTGCAAAAAGCTTAATTGGACACTGTCTTCACTGTGACAACATAAGTGCGCCATATAGGCGAGCATCACGGCCAAATGGTCGGCGGGCTCAGGGAAATGACTCTGCACTTGCAGTTTACTCTGGTGTAAAAATTCACTCATCTGCTGATGTTGCTGGCCAAACAGCATCGGTTCATCCTCACCACTTAAATACAGGCTAGCGTAGGGTGAAGCGCTGTGTTTGGTGCCAACGAGAAATAAGCCGCAGTAATCCGCCGCGAGTTCGAGTAACGCCTCATCATCTTTTATCCCATTGAGCGTGCTGCGAATTTTATCTACTGACTGAGTTAAATTAGCCTCTAGGCTAAGCTGTTCCCAGAATTGCTGCGCCGCTTCGCTGGTGAGTTCCTTAAGTCTTTGCTCGTCAACTTCGCGGGCGAACAGTGATGATAACAGCTGATAAACCAAGGCTCTGGCGTGGTTGATATCGACTTGACTCATTGTATATTCCTCAACACGCCCTAGTTTTGGCGCTAAGATTGGATGCAGAGACGCGCCGCGTTCGGCGCATCCAGCGTTTCGGTTCTAAAGTTAGATTTCGACTTCGATAGGGCCATCGAAGGAGCTGATCTTAGGCACTTTGCCTTGGTATTTCTCAAACTCGACTAAGCAAGTATAGGCTGAGCAAGCTTGGGCAAGTTTAGAGGTGCCTATGTCTAAAGTGAGGGTGTTAGGATCGCCATAACTACACAGGGCGCCGACTTCAGCCCCACCTTCAGTGCTACCATCTTTACCTACTGGCCCATACCATGCGCCTTCGTGAATCCGCACAATACCAGTAGGGAAGTTGTCCGATACCACAGCGCCCGCCAACAGTTGGCCACGGTCGTTAAAGACTCTCACTATATCGCCATCTTTGATGCCGCGCGCTTTTGCGTCGACAGGGCTGATATACACAGGCTCACGGCCATTGACTGCGTAGGTCTCGCGGTATTCTCGCGACTCACACATTTGCGAGTGTAAGCGTTTGTCTGGGTGGCATGACTGCAACCAAATCGGATGCTTGTCAGAGCCAGGGCCGCCATGGCTACGCTCGGTTTTCTCCATCCAAGTTGGGTGACCTTTACAGTCATCGTAACCGAATTGATCAATCTTACGGCTAAAGATTTCAATCAAACCTGAAGGCGTGCCTAGTGGATTGATTTCAGGATCGTTTCTAAAGTCTGCATGGCGCGTCCAGACTTCACCGTCACCAAAATGCACATAACCTTGTTTCCAGAACGTCGCAAAGTCAGGCATCTCAAACTTGCCCGCGTTGGCGGCTTTACATTCGTTATAGAGGGTTTCTAGCCACTCCATTTCGCCCATGTTACGGGTGTATTCTTTCTCTTTACCAAGTACGGCGGCAAAGCGAGTGAAAATTTCAAAATCCGACAAGCTATCAAACAGTGGCTCAACCATTTTCTGCATGGCTAAAATACCGCGGTTAGCATAGGCGCCGTAAACGTCGATATCGTTGCGCTCATAAGTAGTACAAGCGGGTAGTACGATATCCGAGAAGCGGCAAGTTGCCGTCCAGTTCACATCAACAGTGACCACACACTCAAGCTTATGGAAGGCTTGCTTCATACGGTTTCTGTCTTGGTGATGGTTCCAAGGATTATTACCCGAGAAAATCATCATCTTGATATCGGGATAAACCACTTTCGAGCCGTTAGCATCAATGGTTTTACCAGGTTCGAGAATCGCATCAATCCAGCGGGCAACCGGAATTGTGCTGCTCGCGCCCTTGAAGTCTGAGCTATCAAAGAGTGGCTTTTGATTTTCGTCCAAGTTACGGGGGAAAGCACCAGGTGCTGCGGCACCCGATGAAGGCACGCCGATACTCGAGTAGTGGTGACCATAGCTGATGCCACCACCGGGAAGCCCTATTTGGCCTATCATGGTCGCCAGTACCGCCGCCATCCAATAGGGTTGTTCGCCGTGTTGTTGGCGCTGGATACACCAACCCATCATGAATTGAGTGCGACCCTTGACTAAGGTTTTGGCTAAGTCGCGAATAACATGGGCTTCAACGCCACAGATAGGCGCGGCCCATTCTGGGGTTTTGGCGACGCCATCTTTAGTACCCATCACATAGGGCACAAACTCTTCAAAACCTAAACTGTAGCCTTGGATAAATTTATCGTCGTAGAGCTTTTTGCTGATCATCTCGTGGGCGATGGCCAGCATTAAAGTCACGTCTGTCTGTGGGTTAACGTAGAGTTGCTCACAGCCCAAATAGGCTTGGGTTTTAGTCACCACAGGGTCGATACTGATAACGCGGATCTTGCCTTGCTTCACTTTCTCTTTTAACTGCGCAAGATAGGCAAAAGATTCATGGGTTTCCGCGTTCCAACCCACTTGCAGGTTCTTGTATGGATCGTTCGACCAGAGCACGATAGTGTCACTGTGTTCTAAGATCAGCGGCCATGAGGTGCCTTGGGCATACACTTCGGTTGAACCTAACACATAGGGCAGAATCGTTTGGCCTGCACCTGTGGAGTAGTCGCCGATTTTCTTCACATAGTTGCCGTGCATCCCCACAGCACGTTGCATATGGCTAGTGCTGGAGTGCAGTTGACCCGTGGCGCGCCAACCAGTTTGCCCCGCATGCAGACCCGATGGACCGTATTGGGTTTGGACCTCATCGAGTGAGTGTTTAAACAGTGTTAATGCCTTGTCCCACGTCACGCGAACAAAGCGGAAATCACCCCTTTGTTGGGTATTGCTCTTATGGCCTTTGAGTAAAAAATCTAAGCGCACCATAGGGTAACGCACGCGGGATGGGTTATAGACCATACCCCGGATACCGTTAATCATATCCGTTGGATACTTATCTAAGTCGAAGGGTTTTACTTCGGCAATCACGCCGTTTTTGCGCTTCATTTTAAAGGCGCCGAAGTGTGAACCTGTGGTTAGCCATTCGTCTTCATTGATGCCCGTTTTGGCTAAGGCATTTAAGGGCGCTAACACTGAGCTGCCACCTAATACAACGAAAGAGGATGAGGCGATACCCTTTAAAAAGTCTCTTCTGTTCATGGTATTACTCCCGAATTAGTGCTCTTTTTTCACAAAAGTTGACGAATGTTCCTGCAGATATTTCTGCACTAGCGCTTGAGTGTCTTGGTCCATATTCACGAAGGCCAACATGCCTTGGAACATTCCCGGCCAAGTATTGGCGTCAAAGTGCGCCTCATCGGGTTGGGTATGACAAACACTGCAGCTGGAGCGGAAGGTATCGCGGGCATAACCCCAAAGTGGTTGCAGCTCGGTCAGCAGATAATCCCTATCGGTCCAGATTTGTGCTTCGATACGCTGCCATTTAAGGCCTGTCATAGGATCTTCTTTTTCTTCAAAGGTTTGGATAACACCTTCGGTTTCGGCGGCGTCTTTGGTTAACTGTGCCGACAAAATGTTCACGCCAAAGTCCATGTAGATCACGCGGCCAGCACCAATCTTTTTACGCCAGCCATCGATGCCGATCTTGATGCGTTTGCCTTGGGTTTCGAGCACTTTGACTTTCGTTGCTACGTTGAGCGTGCCAGCTTCCACATCGCCTTTATCAGTGAAGAATAAGGGTTTAGTCAGGGCGCTATAGTAAGTTTGATTCGTTTCAACTGAGCTAACACCCGATCCGACTTCTGCAATCAGTTCTGGTGCGCGGGCAGTGCCCATTTCCGGTAAATGGTGCGCAATACCTTTATGGCAATCGATACAGCTTTGGTCGATTTCTGCGGCGCGTTTCATCTGTTTTTGTGCCAGCGGTGACATGGCTTCCCATTTCATCGAGTTGTAGTTGTGGCAGTTTTTGCAGGCTAAGGAGTTGTCGCGGTCGAAACGTTTCCATTCACGGCTCGCCATTTCTAAGCGTTTAGCTTCGAATTTTTCAGGGGTGTTGACTGTGTTAAATAACCAGCCCCAGACGTCGTGGGAGGCTTCCATCTTACGGGCGATTTTACGGCTCCAATTATGGGGCACGTGGCAATCGGGGCAGGTGGCACGAACGCCAGAGTGATTCGACCAATGCACAGTTTCCTGCAGCTCTTGGTAGGGTTTGCTTTCCATACTGTGGCAGCTAATACAAAAAGCTTCGGTATTGGTGGCTTCGAGTGCAGTGTTAAATCCGCCCCAGAAGATGATACCCATGATAAAAGCGCTGATGCTGACGGCGCCTAAGGTCAGCGCTTTGGTGGGTTTGTTCAGTGTGCGCCAGAGGTTGGTTAACCACTTCATAATCGCGTCCTCAAAAAGTAACTATATGTTAAATAGATATAAATTAGTGGCCGACAACGCCGCCGAAGGCTTGGATCATCCAAATGATGAAGCCGTAAATACTGATCCCTGCGATAGTGAGCGCGGGGAAGAGTAAAAAGATGATGAACCCGAGCGCTTTTAATTCATTTTTGCGCGTGGATTTCTCTGATGTAGGTGTTTGTATGTTTGGCTTTGTCATTGGGGTCGACTCCGATCGAAAGCGATTTTTGATAGGAGCACTATAGAGGGGAGATATGAATGGACTTGCTTGCTGTGATGAATGGGGTTTGACAATATATGAAAGATTATGAAAACTTTTTAAGGGCGTAAGCTTAGCGCTGCTCTGGCAGACTTTGGTGGTGATTAATGTGAGTTCAATGGGCAGTTATTGCCTAGGTTTGGACGGTTTTTTGAACAACTGATTTCGGCTTTTGCCGCTAATTTTTTATCGAAGTGCAGGTGATGTCTTAGCTATCTTTGGGAGATTCCAGTATCATCCGCGGCCAACAACGGCTGCGTCTACATGATTAATGGCTTTTTAATCATCGCGAAGCATCACTGCTTGCAGATCATGGATTTTTCCCACAGTAGGAAAATGATGTGGATCTCTCACCCAAGTCTGATGGATTTGGGGCTCTAATCTGCCGCAGCCAGCGTCGCCAATTGCGTTTTAGGGTAATTGGTACCGACCCCATTTTAAGAGATCACAAGGTATAACAACATTATGTCTGAGCAATTGAGTTCAACAGCCGTACCCTCTGGTTCGTTTCTGGACCGTTATTTTTCTATTCAACAACGTGGCAGCACAGTTCGCCAAGAAGTGATTGCGGGATTGACGACTTTCCTCGCTATGGTCTACTCAGTGATTGTGGTGCCAAACATGTTAGGCCAAGCGGGATTTGATCCTGGTGCCGTGTTTATCGCCACCTGTTTAATTGCTTCATTTGGTTCTTTGCTCATGGGTTTATGGGCAAATTTACCTATGGCGATTGGCTGCGCGATTTCGCTCACCGCCTTTACTGCCTTTAGCTTAGTGCTAGGTCAGGGAATGTCGATTCCGGTTACCTTAGGTGCGATTTTCCTAATGGGCGTGACTTTCACGCTTGTGAGTGTGACGGGTATTCGTCAGTGGGTGCTGGCTAATTTACCTAAGGGCATTGCCCACGGTACTGGCATAGGTATCGGCTTGTTTTTACTCTTGATTGCGACTAACAGCGTGCAATTGATTGTGGCTAATAGCGCAGGCTTACCGGTGAAGTTGGGCGACATTAATAGCCTACCTGTTATTGCTACTATTCTAGGTTTAGCGGCAACTATCGGTTTAGAGCGCCGTGGTGTACCTGGCGGTATTCTGTTGGTGATTATCGCGTTATCGGTATTTGGTTTAGTGTTCGATCCGAGCGTGAAATACCAAGGTTTGTTTGCCTTGCCTGATTTAACCTCAGAGCATTCACTGATTGGTCAGCTCGATATCATGGGCGCCTTTAATCCTGTGGTATTGCCTATCGTATTAGCGTTAGTGATGACGGCGATTTTCGATGCGACCGGCACCATCCGTGCTGTGGCTGGCCAAGCGAATTTGCTCGATAAAGACGACAATATTGTCGGCGGCGGCAAAGCCTTAACCTCAGACTCGGTCAGCAGCATGGTGGCGGGTTTAGTGGGCGGCGCACCTGCGGCTGTGTATATCGAGTCGGCGGCGGGGACTGCGGCGGGCGGTAAGACAGGTTTAACTGCGACTATCGTTGGCGTACTGTTTTTATTGATGATGTTTTTAGCGCCATTAAGCTATTTAGTGCCAGCTTATGCGACAGCACCTGCTTTAATGTACGTCGGTTTGTTGATGCTGAGTAACGTGGCAAAACTTGATTTTGACGATAAAGTCGATGCCATGGCAGGCTTAACCTGCGCTGTGTTTATCATCTTAAGTTGTAATATCGTCACAGGTATTATGCTGGGCTTCGTGACCTTAGTTGTCGGCCGTATCTGTAGCGGCGAATGGCGCAAACTGAAAGTAGGCGTGCTCGCCATTACCTTAGGTTTAGTGGTGTTCTATATGGGTGGTTGGGCGATTTAAGTTAGGCAAACTGAGTGATTTAAACTGAGTTATTGTAAACAGAAGCGAGTGCAGTCTTAGGATTAGCACTCGCTTTGATTTTGTGCCCGGTATTCACAATAGGCCCGCAGTAAGTCTTTCCAAGTGACAATTCCAACCAATTTACCGTCTTCTAACACCGGCAAGCAGCCTATGTCGTTGTCTAACAAGATGCGGGTTGCTGTATCTAAATTGATGTGAGGCGCAACGGTAACCGGATTACGGGTCATCACTTGATGCACACGTTTTTGCAGGGTTTCTAAATCTCTTGCGGTTTCGGCGCTACTGCCCAAGTTGGGGCTAATGGCACGCAGCAGATCCCGCTCCGATAACACGCCTTCAAGTTGATACTCATCGACGACCAACAAGTGATGAAAGCTCGCTTGGTCGAAGATTTCCTTCGCCACAGTTAATCGGTCGTCCATTTCAACCGTGACGACTCGGGTACTCATAATATCGGCGATAATGATCGGCATGATGATCCCCTGATAAGCTTGCGCATCCTAGGATGCACTCTGTTAATGCGCTGCATTACAGTTACTTATAACAGAGTGGTGCATGTTTAGCCAACACCCATTACAAAGTTTTAACTCAAAGATCTTGGACCTCTGGCTCATCATCCGCTGTGATTGGCATCCGCTCCGATTCGGGCAAGTGCGCGCCTATGTAGCGTTGATACTTTTTGCCTTTCAGTTTGTGGGTGTCCACCAGCACTAAGCCATCGATACAATCGCCAAAGTCGGCGTCGATACCAAAGGCGAGAAACTTAACCCCATCAGCCTTACACAGCTCACCATATTGCTTGTAGAGCGTCGGCACGGCGGCGCCCATACTCGCGAGCACTTGTTTGAGCTGCTTGAAGTTACTCTGATAATCCTCGGAGAAATACAAATCATCTAACTTGGCTTTTTGGGATTTGGATAAACCAAAGGGCGACATGGAAACCGCCATCTGCTGCGCAGGCGCAAATTCCCGCGAGTAAAAGTGTACGAGCATTTCTCTGGCGCTGCCGGGCAATTGATTGCTGATAGACACTGGGCCAAATAGGTAGCGGTATTCAGGGTGTTTGGCGAGATAAGCGCCTATGCCAAACCACAGATAATCTAAGCTGCGTTTACCCCAATATTTAGGCTGCACAAAACTACGGCCAAGTTCTAAGCCTTGCTTCACGAAGGGCATAAAGCTGTCGGCGTATTGAAACAGCGATTGGCTGTAGAGGGCATTATCACCGTATTTTTCTAAGACTTTGTCGCCACTGGCAAAACGGTAGGCGCCGACAATTTCAAATTGCTCTTTATCCCACAGCACTAAGTGCTGGTAGTAGGAATCGTATTTGTCGATATCGCGGCGTTTGCCCGAACCCTCACCCACGGCGCGAAAGGCGATTTCCCTCAGGCGACCAATTTCCCGCATGATGGGATTGCTGTCGTGGTGCTGGTACAGGTAAATCAACTTGTTATCTTGCGTTTCCCCTAGCAGTTCGCATTGCTGTAGCGCCGCTTGCAGTTCACGGCGCGATTCAGGGTGGGCGATAGCACTTTGGGTGATAAACAGCGGATCTTTATCTTTGCCGATACGATACAAGTGATTTTTAAGCAGTTTTATCTTGGTCTTGAGTGGAAAGTCCATCGTGCGCACGGCTTCATTGGGAATAAGCTCGCCAATGCGGATCGGCATATTACGTTTGGCCTGTTTGAACATTTCCTTCACCAGTAGCAGTGTGGCGAGTGGCTTGTAAATCATAGATGCGCCGTAGAAGGTCGCAGAGTTTTTGGCATCTAAAAATATCGGCAGTAAGGGCGCATTACAGGAAATCGCCATTTTTAAAAAGCCAGAGTGCCATTGGGTATCACGCACGCCGTTAGGACGCAATCGCGAAACTTCGCCCGACGGGAAAATCAGCACAGCGCCTTCGTTACGCAGGTGCTGGTGGATTTTTTCTAAATGCTGTTTCGGTGTGCCGCCCGTCATATTGCGCACTGGCAGTAAGATTGAGTGCAGCGGTTCCAGCGCCATCAAGAGTTCATTGGCGACGACTTTGATATCAGGGCGAATTTCACTGATCAGTTTGATCAGCGCTAAGCCATCGAGCGAACCTATGGGATGGTTGGCGAAGATCACCACTCGGCCTTCACAGGGAATATTTGCTATCTCGTTGGCGGGCACAGTAAAGCTAAAGTCGAAACTCGCCAGCACTTGCTCGACAAAGTCCACCCCCTGTAAATAGGCATATTGATTGGCGATATCATTGCATTGTTTTTCATTGAGCAGGTAACGCAGCATGGCCTTGGCGGGTTTAGCGAGCCAAGGTTTGTCGTTGATAGAAGGCAGATTTTGTTCAACCATATTATCAACGGTAAAAATCATGCTCTTCGCCTTAAGCGCTGGTGGCTGCACGGCATGGTTATTATGGTTAAGGTTGCTGTTTAGCGTCTGGTCATTATGTTCCATAGCGTTATCTGATTGATGAGTCATGTTATTTAGTTGATTCATAGTGTTAGGCAACATCCCTTGGGCGAGTTTCGCCGGTATTTGTGTTTGGCATTTGCTGCGCTGCCGTTTTTTGTTGTTTGTTTTTGTGCGTCTCAGGTGGCTGTTGCACTAACGCTATGCTGCTGAGAATATCGAGATTGAGTGTCTGTTCATTCCAGCGACACAGCTGTAATTCACCGTTAAGGGTTTCGGTGATTAAGCTGCAGTTTTCAACCCAGTCACCGTCGTTGGCGTAGATGATCTGCCGCTGCTCAGGCGTACTTTGGGGCGTGCAGTATTGTGCTGCTCTGGGGTGAGTTGAGAGTTCTGGCTGATGGATATGGCCGCAGATTACGCCGTCAACATCGAAATGCTGGGCATAGTTGAGCACCGCTTGGCGATAATGTCCGATAGCGGCTTGAGCCTTACCCACTTTGGATTTGATGTAACTTGCCAGTGACCAATAGGGATAACCTAAGCGCTCCCGAAGGCTGTGGAGATTGCGATTAAGGAACAGCAATAAGTCATATAAATGGTCGCCCAATATGGCGTAGAAACGGCCGACACACACATCGGCATCAAACTGATCCCCGTGGAGCATCAACAATTTATGGCCGCCAATTCCGTGGTGAATATGTTGGCGGGCTATTTTGATATTCCACAGGCTTAGCTCGGCATAGGGTTTGATCAGTTCGTCGTGGTTGCCCGGCAGATAAATCACTTGGGTGCCGTTTTGTGCCAGTTCAATGAATTTTTGTAGCACCTTATTGTGGCTATCGGGCCAATGCAGCTTACGTTTCAGCGCCCATAAATCGACTATGTCACCGACCAGATACAAGTGCTGACAATGCACGGTTTCAAGCAAACTGAGCAGGTAGTCGGCCTTGCAATCCTTACAGCCTAAATGGATATCCGATAGCCAGAGGGCGTTAACTGTGATGCTTGGGGTAAGGGGTGAAGCTGTCTGGTCTGAAGTTAATGCGGATGGGGTAAAAGAAGCTGAATTGAAACGATTTGAGGATGTTGGTGAAGCTGTCGGAACTGATGTAGGTGTTTGCGTCGAGCGGTTAAAGATAGGAGGTGAAAGGCTGGGGTCATTTATCTGTCCCTGCGCTGTTGTTTCAAATTCCTTGAAATTAAATCCTGTCATCTCGTATTCACCCCATTAGGCTGTTAACGAATATGAGCTTAGTGAGGGGCTTTGACTGAATGATGAAGTTTAGATGACATGCAGATGACAAAAGGTGGATTAGCCTAGACTGAACCTGTCAAGATTCACATCAGGATGCAATTAGAACCGACAGGTTGATTTAACTCACTTCTGCCTTAAAGTAAGACAGTTGATCTACGCGCATTACGCATCAATTGACATTGTTTCCCCAGTGACACGCCGCCCTTGCATTTAACAAGAAGCGTCCCTGAGGGCTCTACTAAAACATCCTGTTTTAGAAGGTCACAGGTGCAACAATGCCAATCTTAATTAACACTTCTGCTGTTCGTTTAGCTAAAAAGCTATTGCCCCATTCCTTGTTTCGGCCCGTTAGGTCAACCGAAAATTCCCACACCTGCTGCCATACAAATTCTTATCTATTTGCCTATGTTTGGACTTACCAGAAATCGGCTAACAATGTATGGGTATACAGTCATATTTAAATTTAGGTGTTTTGGTATGATTTTCAGACAAAATCAGTGTGCACTAATTCCATCCGCAATAAATAAAACTTCATAAAATCAACTAACTATATCGACTGGCTTTTAGTTAATAGGTTTGGAAAACGCGCATGCGCGTTTTCCCAGATGGTGTATTTGATAAAAAGCTGATAACTTCTGCATAAACATATAGTTAACTGTGCGCGTTTTTACTGGTCTAACGTGATAAACGCGCATGCGCACTAATAAAATGTTATGCAGAATGGTGTGTACTAAAATATATCTATGTTATAATTCAGAGGGTTAGAGAAGGTATTCGAAAAATGATTAAACCGATTCAGTACATAGTCGATCCCTTTAAAGTGATCAAAAATGATAAAACAGAGTTTTTTATATGGTTTGTTTTTACTATCCTTGCGGGTCAATTAGGTATATTGGCTAATATAATAATCCGCTATTTTTCATATTCTATACCCGTATCGCAGTCAATATACCTAGACTCTGCTACGGGGAGTTTTTATACGTATGCAATAGCAATAGCGGCGTCTGCACTAGGACCGCTTTTTGCTAATTTTATAAAAAACAAGAAACCAGAATTTACATCTTTAAAGATTGTCTCAATTATTCTTGTTATCTTCTTTTTGGTTTTATCTGGTATAACTTATGCGGCAGTACAGATGAAATCTCTTTCATCAGCTCCTTTAGCGTTTGATTTAACAATAGATTTACCACAGTTTACAATTTATATAATTGCAATATTTATTGGTTTATACACATATTGTTTGCTAAAAATTTCCTCTCCGGACTATGGCCATCTAGATGATAGTTTTAACAAGCAAGATGATGCTACAGTTAAAGAAGTAGTATCCGAAAGTAAAAAATTGAAAGATGATGGCACAGGTGTGAAATTATAATGAAAACTAGATACCTATCAGTGAAACAGCCAATTGGAGATTTCTATCTCACATCTTTGGAGGCTTCAATTTTAGCCAAGATCGCTGATGCAACTGCCCGAGGAGAGCATCCTGATGCAGTGCAACGTGAGCAGTCCAAGGCAAGAATAAAAGAAATTGCTGAATACACGTCTGATACAGATGCAACATTTCCTACACCAATCATTGTTGCTGTTGACATGTCAGCCAATGTTAGGATTGATGAGGATTATATTTATTTTGATGAGAATGATATTATTGGTGATGTAATTGATGGACAACATAGATTAGAAGGTTTGAAGAGTTCTAGCTATATTAATGATTTTCAATTGCCCGTAGTTTTTATGTTTAATCTTGAGCCATATCAGAGAGCATATGTTTTTTCCATTATAAATAGTAAACAAACACGTGTGAATATGTCACTCATTTATGACTTGTTTGCACTCAGTAAAACAAGAAGTCCTTACAAAACCTGTCATGAAATTGCTCGAGCATTGAATAAAGAATCCACTTCACCATTCTATCGAAGATTGAAAATGCTAGGTAAAAAAGAAAAAGATCAAGAGCTTGCATCTTTATCACAGGGAACTTTTATTAAGTATTTTTTAGAGCTAATATCCAAGAATCCCGATAAGGATAGTCGTGATATTAAGAGATGCATAACCCTTGAGGATGATCAAAGTCTGCCCCTTAGAAGTTATTTTATTGATGAGAATGATTCTGTTATTCACAAGATAATTTTAAACTTATTCTCTGGGCTTCGTGATGTATTTACCCAGGAGTGGGAAGACCCAAATAGATTTATACTATCCAAATCGATTGGTTTTGGTGCAATTATTAAAATTTATCCAGAATTACACAAAGCTGGTATAAAGGAAAATGATCTCAGTCGTGATTTTTTCATTAAAGAGTTTACTAAAATCAAGAAAAATCTTGATTTTAAAGGTATTAAAATTACTTCTGAAAACTATGGTTCTAATGAGCAGGCTCGCACAAAGTTAGCTCAAGACTTGCTAGATGCATATTCTGC